>JAGYJL010000050.1 GCA_018402015.1 Flavobacteriales bacterium
TCCGCATGTAAAGCGGCATGTCCAGCGCATTATGATGCGTGATGAACGGGCGCGCGGCAGCTCCACCCGGAATGGCCTGTAGAATAGGCGTTTCCACCTCCAAAATATCGTGCTCATTGAAGTAATCTCGGAACACACTGTAAAGCTTCGTTCTCTTCTTAAAAACCTCCTTGGTTCCTGGATTTACAACCAGATCAACGTAACGCTGGCGGTAGCGGAACTCGGCATCATGCACCGCATCGTGCACCACGCCTTCCGCATCCGTTTTTACCACCGGAAGCGGCTTAATGGATTTGCTTAGCAAAGTCAATTCTTGCACATGAACAGATGTTTCGCCCACCTGCGTTTTAAAAACGTAGCCTTTCACGCCAATAAAATCGCCTCTGTCCAACAGCTTCTTGAAAACCTCATTATACAAGGTCTTATCCTCATCAGGACAGATTTCATCTCGTGCAATGTAGATCTGAATACGACCAGAAGCATCCTGCAACTCTGCAAATGATGCTTTTCCCATCACGCGCGAACTCATCATTCTACCGGCCAGCACCACCTCTTTCAACTCTTCGCCTGCGGCAAATCTTTCCTTTACCTCTTTGGCGAGGATATTCACTGGGAATTCGGCCGCTGGATATGGGTCAATACCAAGGTCGATGAGTTTCTGAAGCGCCTCTCTTCTGACGATTTCCTGTTCGCTGAGCTCTTGCATGCGTAAAATTTTGCGCAAAGATAACCAACAGTACATAGCCTCTCTTGGCGTGGGAACTTGATTAGATTAGATTTGTCGCGCTTTCAAAATTCAACTCATGAAACAGCTCATCACAGACTTTACCAACCAACTTTCAAAAGCGATTGTAATTGGAAACGCATACGAACCATCGGATTGGAGTGCCAACATTTCCAATGTGCTCATTTCGGGCTTAGGTGGGTCTGGAATTGGCGGTACCATTGCCGCTGAAGTGGTTGCTTGTGAGGCGCATGTCCCAATCCTGACCAATAATGGTTATTTCATACCCAACTTCGTGAGCATTAATACGCTGTTTCTTGCCTGTTCTTACTCAGGAAACACGGAAGAGACTGTGAGCGCAGCCAAGCTGGCGCACCAAGAGGGAGCGAAGGTCGTTGTGATCTCAAGCGGTGGTAAGTTGAAAGAGATGGCGTCTGAAAACGGCTGGGATTTCATAGGAATTCCAGGAGGGCAGCCACCAAGAGCCAGTTTCGGGCTTTCTTTTCCTGAGGTTCTGTACGCGCTTTATGCTCATGGAATCATCTCAAAGAGCTTTGAAAAGGAGTTGGAGGCAGCTATCAAGTTATTGGACGTCAACGAGGTTGCCATGCAGGAAGAAGCAAAGCAAGTAACCGAAATGCTGTTCGGTAAAATTCCGGTCATCTATGCTGCCGATGGTTTTGGAGGTGTGGCAACACGTTTCCGCCAACAGATAAACGAGAACAGCAAGATGCTTTGCTGGCATCATGTGATTCCTGAAATGAACCACAATGAACTTGTTGGTTGGAGAGACAAGAACGAAGACCTAGCGGTTGTGATCTTTCGTAACGAGACCGATTTCAAGAACATTCAAGCTCGAATGGAGATCAATAAGGGAACCTTTGCCGAATACACCGATACAACGGTAGAAATCTGGTCTAAGGGAACATCTGACCTTCAGCGAGCGCTCTATCTCATCCACTTGGGTGACTGGGTTTCGTTCTTCCTTGGGGAGAAAAAAGGTGTTGACATTACTGAAGTGAAGGTGATAGATCACCTCAAAAGCGAACTCGCAAAGCTCTAATGCAGCATCAGGTCTTCTTCGAAGACAAAGGCCTCATTCCCTACAAGGAGTGTTGGGATTATCAGCTGGATCAGTTCCACGAAATGACCGACAGGAAGAAGTGGAATAAACTCAATCCGGAACTTGAAAAAAAGACTGAAAGCAGACTGATTTTCTGTTCACATCCGCATGTTTACACGTTAGGTAAAAGCGGAAAGGAAGAAAATCTGCTTCTCACCGAAAGCGAATTGAAATTCCACGGAGCTGAGTTTTACCACATAAACCGTGGAGGGGATATCACTTATCACGGCCCAGGACAAATAGTTGGCTACCCGATTTTTGACCTCGATTTCTACTTCCACGACATCCATAAGTTCATAGATAAACTGGAAGATGCCATCATCGCTACGTTAGCCGACTATGGCATTGAAGCAGGGCGCGGCCCAAAAGGTTTTACGGGTGTTTGGATTGATTGGGAAAACCCCGAAAAGCCCGTAAAATCGCGCCTTGCTGGTATGCATACCAGTCGTTGGGTAACCATGCACGGTTTTGCGCTGAATGTGAATACAGATTTAGCGTATTACAAACACATTATTCCTTGCGGAATTGACGATAAGGCTGTTACTTCCATGCAGCGGGAATTAAGAATGGTTGTGAGACGAAGAAGAAGTGAAATTGAAGCTGAAATCAGCGTTCAGAAGAACTTAGAATTCAATCTTTCTTGTAGTGCCTGCGGAGAAATCGGTTCAGATTCACCTCCGCGTCAAGTTCCCGATGACTGTAGATGAAATCGACCAATTGCTTTTGCGAAATAAGGCGCTATCATCACGCCTTTCATACCCATTCCGATTGAAGAGAAATAGACTTTTATGGTCAGGATGAACGCAGATAACTGGCCGTCTATCCCACAACCGCATTGGGCGAATGGCGGCTTTTTCTTCGAGCACCTCGAATTTCACGTTCAGAACCTTTTCTGCTTTAGAAAGCAGTTCTTTAGTTGATGCGCTAGTCGGAATTTCGTCCAATTTGTCCCATTCATACGTTGCTCCAAGCTTGAACACATCATTCTGCTCAGTTGGAAACAACAAAAACTGGTGATTGTAGATTCTATCTGGTGTTAGCGAGCCATCAGTTTTAACAGTAAGAATCTGGCCTTTTGTGGGTTTGAACGGAACCCAACTGAAATACGGGTTTTCGGAGATAAAACGACCTTCCGAAAAGATGACTCTATCAGCTTTGACGTCACCATACTCTTCTCCTGAATCAGTGATTTTTAAAGCGGCATAATCAAACTCTTCCCGAACTAGCAGACCTTTCGTTTTCAAATATTCGCGATAGGCCAAAAGCGTCTTTCCAATTCGGAGGAAGCCACCGTTCTGAACGGTTGTATTTGCGATAATCCCTTCTTTAAAAGGACCTTCTGGAGAACCCATTTCGATTGATTCGACATATGGTGAGAGCCGTTCTTCCTGAATTACCCGTTGCCATTGTCCCAGATCATCAACAGATGTTATTGGCTTGAGAATAGGGAATTGATGATGCAGAGAGGTAATGTTCAATCGAGCATCTATCTCACTATATGCTTCAACTAAGGCAGGAATGAGATCATCTGCATTCCAACTTTTGAGCTTGCGCTTGAAAACTACGGGATTATAAATGCCGCCAGCAATAAGCGAAGCAGAATTCGTTGGGCAACTATCAATTACAATGAACGACTTTCCGGCCTTTTCGAGTTGATGACAGAGATTCAGGCCAGCAATTCCGAGGCCAACAATCAAATTCTCTGTCTGCATGAATCAGTTTAAAGATTGGAGGTGTAATTGGCCCCAAACATAGACAAGGGAATGAACACGATGAAATCCAAGTAGAACCATTCTGGATATGTCGGGATGACAATCATATTTATCAAACCAAGAATGGTCATGATGGCGCCTAAAGTCAAACCAACATTCATGGTGTCGTCCTTGAGTATCCACCCCACCGTAACACCCCCGGCCAATGAACCGATGGCGTGCGAAACGATAACAAATACGAGCCCAACTTGAGAAAGGCTTCTGACCAATTCTTTGGCTCCATCGAGTGAAGGACTGAATACTTCAAGGTTTCCAAAAAACTTGGCAGACGCAAAGGTTCCCGCGGTAATAAGAACAAAAGCAACAGAAAGACCAGCAATAACAGCAAAGAACTTTTTCATGGCTTTGGATATTAGGTTTACCCAAGTTAACGAAAAAGCAGTAGAAATCTTATTTACCGTAACGGCTAAGAGCAAGCATGGCTGCGTTATAAGCATTTACTACTCCCGCAGAATTGGATAGCTTACCGAACTTGGTTGACTTGGATTGTTTGTAGTTCGGGTCTGGCATGAGGACCTTCAATTTCGGGTATTTGTTACTGGACTCAATGAGTAATTCCCTCAATTCTACTCCGCTTATTTCTGGGAAATACGATTTGATAAGTGCAGCCACACCAGAAACAACCGGTGCCGCCATACTTGTGCCATCTGCAAATTCATAGGTATCGTCTGGTTTGGCAGAATAGATCTGCACGCCTGGCGCAAATAGGTCTAAATTCTTCTTTCCGTAATTGGAGAAAACGCCAACAAGCTTTTCGTCTCCTGAGTATGCAGAAGCACCGATTGAAAGCCATGTTTTGCACTGCTCTGTTCCGTCTGTGTAGAAAGGATTGGGATAGTTTTCAACCTTGTCGATGTTGGCGGCATCGTTGCCCGCACCATGCACAAGGAGTACGCCCTTAGCTTCCGCATGCTTTATGGCTTCGTAAACGGCACTGGATTGCGGAGAATAGGCTTTACCAAAACTCATGTTAATGATGTCAGCACCATTGTCTACCGCATAACGGATGGCATTGGCAACATCCTTATCGAACTCATCGCCATTGGGAACAGTTCTTACCACCATTAACTGCACATTGGCGCAGATTCCGTTCATGCCCAATTTGTTGTTTCTAACCGCACCAACAATTCCTGCAACATGGGTTCCATGGTCGTTGTGAGGTGCCGAAACATCGTTGTTGCCGTAATAGTGCTGTTCAACCTGTTCGTAATCATCGCCTAATACTTCACGATCAACGAAATTCGGGTTGTAGTGATATTCGATCTTATCCTCGAGGTAAGCATGGTATTCCTCAAGCCCGCTTTTGCTGAAACTCGGGTCTTGTGCCAGACCAGCTAAGATGCTTTGGTATAAGGCCTCGTCATCTGTTTGTGGTTTCCATGCAATAACATCACCTGGGGAATAATTCTTGCCAAGTGCTGCTTTTGCTGTGCTGTCGGCCGTGTTGTAAACTTTCAGAAAACCATCTATTTGAGCGTACTCTGGCCCAGATTCGTTCAACGCTTTGAGAATTTCGGCCTCAACTTCTTTGAACAGTTGATAATCGGCCTGATCTTCCTTGGCCACCTCTTTTTTAGACTTTACCTCTCCGAATTTCGGGGCCAACTTGCGGTAGATTCGGGTTAGTTCGAGGTTGGCCTCGTCAAGATTCACGCCATCGGCATTTCCTAAGAAGTTCCAGCCATGCACATCATCAATGTATCCGTTCTTATCATCATCAATTCCGTTGCCCGCAATCTCATCTTCATTTACCCATATGTTGTCTTTCAGATCTTCATGATCGGTATCTACGCCAGAATCGAGAATGGCCACAACCACTTTACTGGGTTTTCTATCTTTTAAAAGTTCATAGGCCTTTTCGGTTCCAACCCCGTAAATCCCTTCTGAGGGATCTTTGTGATGCCAGCCATGTAAATCGATTTCCTGTGCACTTGCGTTGAAAGCCAAGAGCGCAGTGAATAGTGCTGAAAAGCGGAATTTTGTTGTGTATTGCATGTTCTTAAATGAGCGGCAATTATACCGATGTTTCGTTAAAGGGAAACGCGAAAATTAATGAGGTGTTTTGGGAGAAAGATGATCTAACACTTTTTGTAATACTTAAGCGTATCCATTTTTGAAGGCAAATCGGATAAGCCCGGCAATGTTATGTATTTCGAGTTTATTCATGAGGTTGGTACGGTGTGTATCGACCGTACGGGGGCTTATGAACAGTTTTTCTCCGATCTGTTTACTGCTGAGGCCTTCGGCAATCAGGGCAAGAATTTCAAGTTCCCTCTCTGTAAGTTCCACCTCAACCCCGTTCGAATTCTTTTCAATGGCTTTTCCAGCCAAACTCAAAGCCACTTCGCTAGAGAACACATTTTCACCATTGTTCACTTTTCGGATGGCATCGGCTAGTTCGTCTTGCGCAATATTCTTTAGCAGGTAACCATCCGAACCGCAATCGAGCAATTGTCTTACCATTCCGCGCTCACTGTGCTGCGTAAGCGAAATGACCTTCACCTTTGGATGGTGTTTTTTGATTCTCCGCGTAGCTTCCATGCCATTCATAACAGGCATGTCTATATCCATTAGCACCACATCAACCTCAAAGACCTGAAGAAGGTCCAAGGCCTTTTGGCCGTTTTCGGCTGTTGCTACGCAATCAAAACCATCCAGATCATCTAGAAGGGCCTTGAGCCCGTCAAGCACTATCTGGTGATCATCTACAAGTATCAATCTGATGTTTTTCATGCGAGCGGGATTCGTATGGTTGCTACAGTTCCTTGTTCCGGGCTCGGCTGGTAATTAACCTCTCCGTTCATTGCTTTGGCCCTGCTTGTTATGTTCATTAAACCAATTCCGTTCCTGTTTTTTTCAGAACCAAATGTGAAGCCCTTGCCATTGTCCTCTACAACCATTACCAAGTGCGATTTCGTTTTCAACAACTGCACCGAAACAGCTTTCGCATCTGAATGTTTGATGATGTTGTTGACCAACTCTTGGCAAATGCGGTAAAGGCTGACCTCCACATTCTCGGCAAAACGCTCACCATCCATTTTATGGTGCTCGAATTCGTAATTGATGTCTGTGTTTCCGAGACTTTTGTCGAGCATATCTTCCAAAGCAGGTATCAATCCCATGTCGCTCAGTGCGCGGGGCATCATTTGATGGCTGATGTTCCGCAGTTCTGCTATGGAGTCATCAAGCATTGCTTTCGATTCGTTGTAACTTTTTTTCTCTTCGTCAGAAACATCTTTCATTCCAGAAAACCCTCTTTGTAGCCGAAGACTTAAGCCTGTCAGCGACTGCACAATTCCATCGTGAAGGTCTTTGGCTATCCGCTTGCGCTCTTCTTCGGTGGCAAGTATCATTGCCTGCAGGCCTTTTTCGCGTTCAACAATAATGGCGGCATCTTTTTCTGCCTGTGTTCTTCGCCTATAGATCTGAAAAACAGCAAAGGCCAAAAGAAGCAAGGACATGAGGCTTCCCAGCAGACCGAATATCCATTTGGTGCGATTCTCCAATTTCAGTTTGGCTTCTGCCAAAGCTGTTTTCTTGTCTGCAATTTCCTTGTCTTTCTGCGCGGTTCGGTACTGGGTTTCCAACTCTTCCACCTGCATACTACGTTCCGCATTTACCAAGCTGTCTTTCAGGTTATCATATTTTATCCAATATGGATAGGCCTCCGTGTGTCTGCCGGCTCTTCCAAGGGCTCTTGCTTTTGTTCGGAACACCTTCCAGAGAAGTGACATGTCTTCGTTGGCTTCTGCTAGCATTTCGGCAGTGTCCAGATAAGCGATCTGGTTTTTGGGTTCGCCCAATTTTCGATAGATGTCTGCAACGTTGTAATACGTAGAAGCATATCCCTCCGCATTTCCAAGTGCGATCTGCATTCCAAGCGCCTTATGATAAGCGCCTAATGCTTCTCGATTTCGGTTGCCTTCTGAATAGCAGTCTCCGAGCTCGCGGTACGCACGAGACAGTCCGTATCGGTCGTTTACTTCTTCATAGATAGGAAGAGCTAAGCGCACGTAATGAATGGCAGAATCGCTGTTGTTGAGATAATTCTTTGTGAAAAGCTGTGACATATTCAGGTACGTGGCGGCAATACCTGTTTTGTGATCGGTTTCAATTCTGATTTTCAAAGCCTGCCGATAATAGCGCATGCTTTTCTCCGTCTGGCCATCCTCAAAAAGGATGATGCCAATGTTGTTATACGTGTTGCCTAACCCGAGCAGATTCCCGATCTGTTCGAACTTTTCTGCGGCATGTATGTAGTGATCAATGGCCTTTTCCAGCTCACCATGATTCCAATGGATAAGTCCAATGTTATTAAGGGCACCGCCTTCGGTTTTAAGGTTTCCGGTCTTTTTGGATTCAACAAGAGCTTTATTGTAGCAATACAAGGCGGAGTCTGGTATGGACTTTACATCGTATGCCACACCAACACGGTTGTAAATACTAGCGAGTAACGAATCTTTTCCTGTTTTCTGGCACCACTGCGTAGCGCGGTTTCCGAAATAAATGGCAGAATCGGGTTGATTGAACACATAAACCCAGATCAGGTCTGCATAGGTTGTAGCATCAGCTTTGCCCGAATAATGAACGCGCAATAAACTGTCGCCATTGAATTGGGCACAAGCTTGGCCTGTAACCAAAACAAAAAGCAGCACAATAAGGCGCTTAAAGTGGGGTTGGTAAATCATAATGTGGGTTATGCTTGACCTTAGATGTAAAGGAACGGAATCCGATTTAATTTGAAATCACCGATGTTACGATAACGGAACCCGAATAGATGCAACGGTTCCTTGTTCGGGGCTGGGCTCGTAACTCACCTCGCCATGGATTGCCTTGGCCCTACTTGTAATGTTCATTAGCCCAATGCCATTCTGGTTGTTAGGGTCATCAAACGTAAAGCCCTTTCCATTGTCTTCAACTACCAGAACCAAATGTGTTTTGGTTTTCAGCAATTGCACCGATACGGCTTTGGCCTCAGAGTGTTTGATAATGTTGTTTATGAGCTCCTGACAGATACGGTAGAGGCTGACCTCCACATTATCCGAAAAACGGTCGTTTTCTACTTTATGATGTTCGAATTCGTATTTGATTTCGGTCATTCCCAGCGATTTGCCGAGCATGTCATCCAATGCAGGAACGAGTCCCATTTCGCTCAAAACCCGTGGCATCATTTGATGACTGATGCCACGAACTTCTGAGATTGCCTCATCTAACGTTTTTCTGGTAGCATTCATTTCTTTTGAAAGTCCGGTGGCTTTTGCTGCAATGGAACCCGACTGCTTTTGCATTCTTAAACTCAAGCCCGTAAGCGATTGTACAATTCCATCGTGGAGGTCTTTGGCAATCCGTTTTCGTTCGTCTTCTGTTGCCTGAATGATGGAGCGCAATCCCCGTTCGCGTTCTTCAATAATGGCCGCATCGCGTTTTGCTGCTTCTTTACTTCTATTGTGTTGGATGACAAGCATGCTGAGAAATAGAATGACCAAAGCTGCCCCAATAAGCCCAATGATCCATTTCTGCTGGCGCGAGACGATCAATTCCTGTTCTTGTTTTTCCTGTTTTAGGATCAGGTTTTCTTTTTCTTTTTGGGTGGTTTCAAACCGTGTTTCCATTTCAGCCAACTGCTCGGTGCGCTGCTTTTGAAGCAAACTGTCTCTTACCGCATCGTACTTTTTGTAAAACAGTAATGCTTCTTTGTTCTTACCTGCGTTTTCGTACATCTGCGCCATTTGGTCGTAGCAATACTGCCGCATGTAAGGAATTCCGATTTCGTAACTGAGTAGAATTGCTCTATTGAAGTTATAATCGGCAGAATCAACCGAACCAATTTCTTTGAAATACTCCCCAACGAAAATGTGGCTTTCGGCCATACCATTGCGGTCGTTTCGAAGTGTGCGAATCAATAGGCCCTCGTCAAACAATCGCTTAGCTTCATCATAGTTTTCCTGCATTAGTTCCACACCGCCCAAATGGTGCAAACTGTACGGAATGGCAATGCTGTCTTTTTTAGCCAAGGCAATGGCGTATGCTCGGTTGTAGTAGAACTTGGCGCTGTCCAGTTCTCCTTTCATCTCTTTCAGCACACCGAAATTGCTGTTTGCCGGTTCCAATTCCATAGAATCGGGGTATTGCTCCAGCAATTTTAACCCGCGCCTCATGTACTCGATGCCTTTGTCAAGGTCGCGCCTTTTTATCTGATATCCGATGCCGCAATAAATACCCCCCGCTTTTGCGTACTCATTTTAACGCTTCGTAGAAATGGATGGCATCAATGGCATGTTGCAGACTAACTTCATGATGCGCCATAAGACTCGTTACCGTGCTCAGCATGGTTTCAGCTTCGCGGTGGTGAGTGAATCTGTATGACATTTGCCACTTTCCTAAACCACTTTCTAGCCTTGTTTGGAAGTTGGCAGATCGGATACCACATCACATCGTATGGCATGGCCACAAGACTGTCTAAACGCTCTTGTGCTTGTAGAGGAAATCATTAAAGTAAAGGAAAAAAAGGAACCTCACCAGTCAGCTAATTTCGTGATTCCCAAGAAACTTTGCTATCCGTTTTGAGTCTTGCCAAGCAGTTCCTTTTAAAGCGGAATATTGCCGTGTTTCTTTTTGGGAAGCGTACGCGCTTTATTCTTCAGCATAGCAAATGCCTTAATGAGCTTCTCGCGGGTTTCGAAGGAATGATCGCCTCATCTACGTAACCTCTTTCTGCAGCTCGATACGGATTGGCAAAATGCTCTAAGTATTCCTGTTCTTTTTCTTTGAGCTTGGCCGCTGGATCGTCTGAGGCTTTTATTTCATTTCTGAAGATGATCTCTGCAGCCCCTTTTGCTCCCATAACAGCAATTTCTGCCGATGGCCACGCGTAATTCATATCCGCGCCAATGTGTTTGCTATTCATTACATCATAAGCGCCACCATAGCTTTTCATTGTAATGACCGTAATACGATGGAACGGTGGCCTCCCGCTGAAGGCATAGAAAGCAACTTTGCATTGATAATGCCATTCCATTCTTGATACGTTCCCGGGGAGGAAACCAGGAACGTCTTCGAAAACCAATAAGGGATGTTGAAACAGTCCGCAGAATCGCACAAACCGCCCGCACCTTTTTGCGATGCGTGTATATCTAAAACACCAGCTAGCACAGCGGGCTGAT
Organism: Flavobacteriales bacterium; assembly: GCA_018402015.1. GTDB lineage: Bacteria > Bacteroidota > Bacteroidia > UBA10329 > UBA10329 > UBA10329. Next base: position 10,783 of record JAGYJL010000050.1, read on the forward strand.
TGGCTACAATTCCGATAGCCAGTCTGGCAAAACCAACAACCATGTTCTCTGCAAAATTCTTGTGAACCTCGAAGAATGAGTCTTTGTCAACCACTGTTTCAACCTCTTTGATGTCGTAAAGGTTGGTTCCGGGTTCTCTGGAATGATATTATTCAGCGCTGGCCGTGCTTCGTTTCCTGTGTGATATTATTCCACCCGTGGCGATTCTTCCTCACAATTCTGCGGAACGTAACTCAACAATTTTTAAGATGCTCGATACATTCTAAATCGTTGGAACAGGAAAAGTGCGTAACACCGGATTTGGTTGAATGTGCGCTTGCTCCACCAAGCTCTTCGGACATGCTTCTTCATTGCGTAACGATTCTTCACCACATTTGGTCCGGTAACGAACATGCAATGAGTCTTCAACCATCATCACAAAATCTGTGTGAGAGCGGCGATACACAGCTCCACCAGCGCATGGTATAATAGATATCTGTGGAATAACACCGGAAGCCAAGGTATTGCGGTAAAAAATATCTGCGTAGCCACCAAGAGACACAACGCCTTCTTGAATTCTAGCACCACCAGAATCATTCAGCCCGATGACGGGCGCACCATTGTCCATGGCCAGATCCATTATCCGACAGATCTTCTGTGCATGCATTTCGGCCAACGAACCACCGAAAACAGTGAAATCCTGAGCAAAAACGTAGGTCGTTCTACCGTTAACGGTTCCGTAGCCAGTAATTACACCATCGCCCAGAAACTTCTGTCTATCCAAACCGAACTCCTGAGAGCGGTGCGTAACGAACATTCCCAATTCTTCGAAACTTCCCTCGTCCATGAGAAGCGCAATTCTTTCTCGCGCAGTAAGTTTTCCTTTACCGTGCTGAGATTCAATACGCTGTTCGCCCCCGCCCAAGTTGGCAAGTTCTTGTTTCTCCTTTAGTTCGTTGATCTTGTCTTTCATTGTAGGAATTTCAATACGCGGCTTTGAATTGGTCTAGGAATCGCTTGTCGTTCTCGAAGAACAGACGAAGGTCTTTTACTTGGTATTTGAGCATGGCTGTTCGCTCAATTCCCATTCCGAAGGCAAAGCCAGAATAAACATCAGGGTCGATTCCGCATGATCTCAACACGTTCGGGTCAACCATACCACAACCTAAGACCTCCAACCAACCGGTGCCTTTCGTAATTCGGTGATCCGCTTCGGTTTCCAAGCCCCAATAAACGTCCATTTCGGCACTTGGCTCAGTGAATGGGAAGTAAGAAGGACGCAATCGGATCTTCGTTTCCGGACCATAGAACTCACGAGCAAAGTAGAGCAGCGTGTCTTTCATATCCGCAAACGAAACGTTCTTGTCAATGTAAAGTCCTTCTATCTGGTGGAAGATGCAATGCGCACGGGCAGAAATGGCTTCGTTACGGAAAACCCTTCCTGGAGAAATGGTTCTAATAGGCGGTTGTTGGTTTTCCATCACACGAACCTGTACCGAGGAAGTATGTGTCCGCAAAGCGAAATCAGGGTCTTTGGCCACAAAGAATGTGTCCTGCATGTCACGCGCAGGATGCTCTGGCGGGAAGTTCAGGGCAGAGAAATTATGCCAATCGTCCTCAATTTCCGGCCCTTCCGAAACAGTGAACCCGATTCGCTCAAAGATGCTCACGACCTCTCTTCGAACCATGTTTACGGGATGACGCGTTCCTAACTCCATTGGGAATGGAGGAACCGTAAGATCGATGTTCGGATCTATTGCGTTGCCTCCAGATTTGAGTTCGCTCTGAAGTTCTTTGAACTTGGTTTCAGCCAGATTCTTCAGCACGTTCAGTTTTTGTCCGAATTCTTTTTTCTGTTCATTCGGTACATCGCGGAACGCTGTAAAAAGTTGCGGAACAATTCCTTTTTTGGAAAGGAATTGCAAACGGAAATTCTCTAGATCCTCTTTACTGGCAATTACCAGTTCCTGAATCTGTTTCTCGTATTCTTCGAGTTTTTTAAGCATGGCCCAAAAGTAAAACAGGCCGCGCAATTGGCGGCCTGTTCAATAATTATCGATTTCGTTCTTATTACTGGTTCAGAACCTTTACAGTCATGATGATATCTTCAACAGGTCTATCTGCTTGATGTGTCTGCACTGCAGCGATCTTATCAATCACATCAAGACCTTCAACCACCTCACCAAAAACGGTATACTGCATATCTAAGTGCGGAGTGCCGCCCAGCTCAGCATAGACCTTTTTCTGTTCTTCGGTGTATTCAACACCCGAACGCTGAGACATTTGTGTAACTCTATCTACAGGGTATTTCTGACCTTGAACAATGTAGAACTGAGAACCGGAAGACATTCTTTTTGGATTGATATTATCTCCTGTACGAGCCGCTGCCAATGCACCTTTTTTATGAATGAACTTTGGGTTGAACTCGGCAGGAATCATTGGTCGGCCGTCTATTGTCTGAATATCAGCGCTTCCACCGCCCTGAATCATAAAGTTCTTGATAACCCGATGAAAAACAGAACCGTCATACTTTCCCGCCTTGGCAAGCTCTAGAAAATTGTCTCGGTGAAGAGGGGTCTCGTTGTAAAGCTTGACCTTAATGTCTCCGTAGGTGGTGCTGATAAGCACAATCGGCTCCGATTTTTGAGCGAAAACCGTGCTGGTAATAAGCGCTACGGCAAATAATAGAATAGACTTTCTCATGATACTATAAGTTGATGTGTCAATTTATATCTTTGATTTTTGCGAATATAGTTAGAGCAAAACTTATACCACTACGCAAGATCCTTGTTGGAGTTGCAAAAATTAAAGAACAATGAGAAACATAATTGGAGTTGCAGCCCTTATTCTAGCCTTTACCATTACTTCATCTTCTTGTAAAAAGAATAAAGATGCGAAGGCGATTATTACGGTTGTAAAAGACTCTTTGAACTTTATTACTGGCGATACGGTTCAGGTACCTGCCGTGCAGGCAGTGGTCAGGTTTTATCTTGATCAGATCGGAGCAGAACACATAGACACCAACATTTTTACAGACACAAGGGGCAAGGCAGAATTCGTTTGGTTTGAAGATGCCATTATTCAGTACGATGTTGTTTATGCTAACTACAGCAACCTTGAGAACTTCCTTATTCTTGAGCAGGGTGAAACCGTTGAAAGAACGGTGAGCATCAACGACTAGTTCAATAATTCAGCGTTCTTGAAGTATTCCAGCAAAGCCTCTTTCATTAAGAGGCTTTGTTGTGTTGGATTGAGTTGTGGCAACTTGGCCAAGGGCTGATAATGTGGCCAGCCATCATCGTCCATGCCCATATACTCATAGTATCCATATTGCATAAGCAGCCTACATATAGCAATATGCATGAGGTCTGTTTTTTCTTGCTTTTTGAATGTTCGATATCCTTGACCTAGTTCTTGGACTCCAACAAGGAAAAGAATGGCATCAAGATCCAATCCTTCTCCAAAGCGTTTCTCCAAACGTTCAACTAAGGATCGCCACTCTCTCTGTAGGTCTAGTTCATGCATGGCACAAAATTAGCATTGGATAGCTCGAAACATCAAAACCCTATTTTTGCCGTTATAATGTTCAATCAACCCATCTCAAAGACTGTTAGGGCCTTCGCCTGTGTGTTTTTGTCCATTGTTCTTTTTACAGGGTTCTCTACAGCTACAGAACTTCCAGAAAAGCCTTATGGAGGCGCAATAGACATTGTATTCGTTGTGGATATTAGCGGAAGCACCGGAGGTATTCTTTCTGCAGTAAGAAGTAAGTTCTGGGAAATTCAGAATGAAGTATCTAGGCTTGACCCCGAGCCAGAATACCGTATCGGCATAGTTTGCATGGGCAGACCAAGCTTCAAGAAGGAGAACAACTACGTGCAAATAATCTCAGACCTTACAGACGATATCGATGCAGCTGCGTATCCTTTCTTTCAGATCAAAGATGTAACTGCACCGGGCAATTATTTTATGGGGCACGCGCTTGATGTGGCTGTAAACGATATTTCTTGGAGCGAAGACCCGAACGCTATCAAGTTGATGTATCTGGTAGGGAACGGAAAACCATCTGCTGGTCCCGGATTCAGAAAGCCCGTGGAAGACGCGAAGGAGAAGGGAATTATCATCAACTCACTTTACTTTCTCACATATTCAAATCCTAGTGAGCAAGCCGAATGGAAAAGTATTGCTGAGAATACAGGAGGCGAATTCTTCCTTATTGGATTGAAAGAACCAGCGATTGTAATTGAAAAACCATATGATGGAGCCATGCTTCGAGAGGCCAATCATATGATCAATACAACCTACGTTTATTATGGGCAAGGCGGTTTGGAACGTTACGAGATGCAGGCGGAGTTAGACGAAGAGGCCGAGCTTCAAGGAGAAAATCAGGTAGAGGCAAGAACGTTTTTTAAAGCCACACAACTTTATCAAGGAAAGAACCATAGTTGGGATCTAATAGACCTTAGTAATATGGGTCTTGGCACAGCCGCAAAGGAGAACCGTAAGTTCATGGACGAGGTATATCATGAAATGCCGATGAATGAGTTTGTTCAGCGCATAAGCGAGATCGGCTTTGAGCGTAAGGAATACATCACCATCATTAAAATGCTAAGTACACAGCGGGAACAATTCTTGAAGGAGAAGCGTGAAAAGATGAAGAACTACCGTTTTGGAAAAACCTTTTTCGGAGTGGTTAACCGTACAATTTCAGAAACAGCCGAGAGATACGGTTATACCCTTACGTATTGATGAATTGGTTGGATCTGGCGATTGCGGTCCCTGTTGTTTGGGGTTTATATAAGGGTTTTACTAGCGGGTTCATTATGGAGATTGCTCGTATTGTGGCCCTTATTGCGGGTGTTTATCTGGCCGTACGTTTTGCACAGGAGCTCTCAGAATATCTGTACAAGAACACAGATATGACCAACGAATTTCTCCCGATCATCTCGTTTGCAATCATTTTTATTGCCGTAGTTGTGCTGGTACATCTGTTTGCAAAAGCAATTGAAAAGTTGGCTAAGGCAGTTGCGTTGGGATGGGCAAACAAGGCTGGCGGAGCTACCTTTGGTGCTTTACGAATGGCATTCATGCTCAGCGTGGTCATTCTTATGCTAACAAGATTCGAACTCTTGAAACAGTTCAATAAAGGTGAAACGGCCCAATCTTCCTTCCTATACGAACCCGTAACGCAGTTGGCCCCATTCATCATTCCCATTTTGGAGGATGTAGATAAGGATACGATTCTCGATCAAGTAGACCGAAAAGTCGATAGGGTTAGAGATGCTGTACGGGATATTATCCGCGAATAGCCTTGATGCCGGGCAATTCTTTGCCTTCCATGTATTCTAGCAGTGCTCCTCCTCCAGTAGAAACATAACTGACCTCATCGGCCAACTCGAACTTATTGATGGCCGCAACCGAATCGCCACCACCAATTAGCGAGAATGCCCCGTTCTTGGTTGCTTTTGCAATAGAAAGTGCTACAGCTTTGGTTCCATGTTGGAACGATTCCATTTCGAACACACCCATTGGGCCGTTCCAAAGAATGGTTTGTGATGCGCTGATAACAGCAGCATAGGTCTTTTCCGTCTCAGGACCAATATCTAAACCTAACCAACCATCTGGAATAATGTTGGTATCGCAGATCTGCTTGTTGGCGTTGTTGTCAAAGGCATCACCAGCAACAGTGTCCTGAGGAAGATAGATCTTCACTCCTTTTTTCTCTGCGTCTTCCAGAATAGCTTTAGCCGTATCCAGAAAATCATCTTCTACCAACGAATTGCCAACACGCCCGCCCAGCGCCTTGGCAAATGTGTAGCTCATGCCTCCACCAATAATGATATTGTCAACACTATCAATAAGGTTTGTTATGATGGAAATTTTAGAAGACACTTTTGCCCCCCCCATAATTGCGGTAAGTGGCCGTTCGGCAGCTTTCATCACTTTATCAACGCTGTCAATTTCTTTAGCTAGCAGATAACCGAACATTTTGTCGACTGGGAAAAAATCGGCCACCACCGTGGTTGATGCGTGCGCGCGATGAGCCGTACCGAATGCATCGTTAACATAAACATCGCCCAATTTGGCCAGCTGTGCTGAAAATCCCTTATCACCAGCTTCTTCTTCTTTATGAAATCGGAGGTTTTCCAACAAAAGCACTTCGCCCATTTTAAGTGTATCTGAGGCAGATTCGGCAACATCGCCAACGCAATCGGTAGCAAAAAGAACATTTACAGAAAGAAGTTCTGAAAGATGTTTCACCAAGTGACGAAGCGAGAATTTATCCTCGGGGCCATTCTTAGGCCGGCCCAAATGACTCATTAGAATAACCGCGCCACCATCAGACAGTATCTTCTGTATGGTTGGCAGCGCTCCGCGTATGCGTGTGTCGTCTGTAATGTTGAATTGGTCATCGAGCGGAACGTTGAAGTCTACCCGGATAAGCGCTTTTTTGCCTGCAAAGGAGAAGGAATCCATTGTTTTCATGGCGGCAAAAATAGCCAACGGAACTGTCTTACCACACGGCTGATCGTTTACGGTTCTGTGGGTTCGGGATCCAGCGGCACATCGAAGGAATAGCTTTGGCCGGGTGTGAACTCCGATTCTCCCTGTACGGTAATGTATCCATCGGCTATTATCTCTGTTTGTACCATGGCTGGAACTCCGGGAACATAACCGGAGACGGAAAGTGTGAGGATGCCCTCTGCATTGGTGGCGGCCTGATAGATCTGCCCATCGGGGGCGTTGAGTACCCTTAAGTATGCGTTCTGTATGGGCAGTTGGGTGATGCTATCGTATGCAAAGAGACCTATTTGGATGGTGTCTGAGGGAATGTTGGCTCCGCCCGTATTTCCCGAGGATGAGATGAGGTTCCAGACGCGGGATACGATGAACCGTTCTCGCTTGGCAGGGTTGTCTTCGTAGATGACCTGTCCATCATCAAACATGCCCGTAAGGGTATCCCAAATGGCGTTGTTTGCGTTTATCTTCTGATCGGTACCTTCCAGTTCATCTTGCTCTGCATCTGTAAATGCTGCGTAGTAACCTATGAACTGGTTCTTGGCCGTATCAAAATCTAAAACGAACTGAGGCGGCATGCCTCCAGCGGAGAGATCTGCGTTATTCTCCGTTATGAATGTTGTGGCCGAAGTGAGCATGAGTTCGGTCTCTGCCCAATTGCGGTTCATTGACTTTTTGTAGTGCGGTTCTCCGGCCGCCTCTACCTTTCCTTTAACAACATCTTTGCTGAATGCATTGCCGATGTGGTTACGCAGTTTGCGGAAATTGCGATTGCAGAGATTGACGGTTTTGACCATTTCCTTGTAGGATGTTTCTGACGGCTCGTTGCGTGCCTGAAAGTCGGGCAGCTCCTTGGCGGACTGGATGGCCGCCTTTGCGTCTATGGAAAACTGTGCATCATACTTGGTTGAGAAGGCAGAGAAATCTGCGAGGTTCTCATCGTAGCTCTGCCACCCTATGGTGCAGATGGCGTAAAGCTCGGCCTGCGAGCAGGGGTATTTTTTGACCGGACGTTGATCTGCCATGACCTTTGTTCTTTGGCGAGCAAACGGCTGCTGCGCCACTCTGATGGGATAACATGGGGAACCGTCCGTTTATTGTTGGGCAGTGGTGTGCCGATGTGTTAAAATTCTACCATTCGAGTGTATGTGTTTGAAAATCAGCCTACTATTTTTTTACCATGGGCATTTTGAGCGCGCGATATATGATCTTGACAATGGAATATTCGGTTTTGACAAAGAGATATTCGGTCTTGATGGTCTGTTATATGGTTTTTACCATTGGATATATCATCTTGACGATCTTCTATATGGTTGGAAGATGCGAGCTGTGAGGCTTGAGGTACGAGCTGTGAGGTTTGAGGAATTAGGAGCGGTGAACCAAGATGTCTTTTGAAGCACGGTTTGCTAAAGTGGATTTTTGCACCTTCAGACCAAAAGCACGATTGAAATAATGCGCTTGTACTTAAGCACGAAGGGTCATCTGTTATCG
>JAGYJL010000051.1 GCA_018402015.1 Flavobacteriales bacterium
ACGTTCAACTAGAGTCGGGTAAGGAGTTTTGGAACTGTTTGGTCTTTCCATGCTCGGAAATCGCCCGCCTCAATATGTAGTCGGGCCTGACGCATCAACTCCAAATAGAACGCCAAATTGTGTATGCTGGTAATCTGTGGTCCAAGTAATTCTTTGCAGGCAAATAAGTGCCGCACGTATGCTTTGCTGTAAATGGAATCTACCGTTGCTGTTCCATTCTCATCTAATGGAGAGAAATCACGTTCCCACCTTTTGTTTTTGATATTGATAATGCCGTTCCAAGTGTAGATAAGTCCGTGGCGTGCGTTTCTGGTCGGGAGCACGCAATCGAACATATCAACACCAAGGGCAATGTTCTCCAATAGGTTTGCAGGTGTTCCCACACCCATCAAGTAGCGTGGTTTGTCTTTCGGCAGAATGCTACACACCAGGTCAGTCATGGCGTACATTTCATCGTCTGGTTCTCCTACACTTAGGCCGCCAATGGCATTTCCTTCTCGGTTAAACGATGCTATTGTTTCAGCGCTTTCAATACGTAAGTCCTTGTATGTTGAGCCTTGCACAATAGGAAACAACGATTGGTGATGACCGTACATCGGATGGGTACTATCAACATGATCACAGCATCTTTTCAACCACCTATGCGTCATTTGCATCGAGTTCTTGGCGTAATCATATTCGCATGGGTACGGAGTGCACTCATCAAAGGCCATGATGATATCTGCGCCAATACTACGCTGAATATCCATGGCCGATTCTGGACTGAAAAAATGCTTGGAACCATCGATGTGCGATGCAAACGTTACACCTTCTTCGGTGATTTTCCGTTTGTGTGCAAGTGAGTAAACCTGATAGCCGCCACTGTCGGTAAGAATAGGCCTGTCCCAATTCATGAACTTATGAAGCCCCCCTGCTTCTTCCAAGATCTCTGTTCCAGGTCGTAGATAAAGATGGTACGTGTTGCCGAGAATGATCTCAGCCTTTACCTCGTTCTTCAATTCGGTCTGATGAACTCCCTTCACTGTACCGATGGTTCCCACGGGCATGAAAATGGGTGTTTCTATAACTCCGTGGTCGGTGGTTATTTGCCCTCTGCGTGCTTTAGAGTCGGGATCGGTGTGCGTTAGTTTGAACTTCAGTGCCATGTTCATAAAATCGCCCAAATGTACTTAAATGCGCTTCAGCCGTTGGTTAGATTTGCCGCATACAAGCATGGAATTCATCGACATTCAACATCTTCCTCTCTGGCAATTGATTGCTGTGGGTGTTCTCATTGGATCTTTGATTGTCCATTTGTTCTATTACCTCTTCTTCTTTATTCGTTTGGTGTTGCATAAACCAATGGAAGAAAGCGGAAAGTTGGAACCGGTTTCGGTCATTATCTGTGCTTGGAATGAAGAAGATAACCTGAAGAAGAACCTTCAGTCGATACTTGAACAGAATCATCCCGATTTTGAAGTTATCGTGGTCAATGATCACTCACGCGATGAAACAGACCTCCTTCTTCAGGCGTGGCAAGAACGGTTCGCTCACTTGCGGGTCATTAACCTCAACCGCGAAAATGCCAATATGCGTGGTAAGAAATTCGCCATTTCTATGGGGATCAAAGGCGCGAAACACGAAAACCTTGTGTTTACAGATGCCGATTGCACACCTAAATCGAAGAATTGGTTGAGGATGATAGCCGGCAACCTAAGCGATGAAAAGCAATTGGTTCTGGGTTTTGGTGGATTTGAAAAAAAATCAGGCCTTCTGAACAAGTTTTACCGATATGAATCGGTTCACATTGCTATGCAATACATGTCTTACGCGTTGGCTGGCATGCCATACATGGGTGTTGGACGGAACCTTGCTTACCGCAAGGAGCTTTTTTTCAAAACCAAAGGCTTTATTAAACATCGGCACGTAGCATCTGGCGATGATGATCTTTTGGTTAACGAAGTAGCCACGGGTAAGAACACCATTATTGAAACTAGAAAGGATGCTCATACCGTATCAACCTCACCCGAAAGTTGGTCGGCCTGGTGGTTGCAGAAAAGGCGACATCTCTCTACGGGAAGTTTTTATCGCGTTTCTTCAAAAATATTTTTGGGAATATTCACGCTCACCCATCTTCTGTTTTATCTGTCGGTTTTCTTGGTTCTATCGATACAAACAATGTATTGGTTGGTGCTTTGTGCAATTGGGATAAAATGGATTGTTCATTTGTCGATCATAAGAGTGGTGGCGCGCATCTTGGACGAGCACGATCTTTTGTTATTTTCGCTCATAGGCGATTTGTTCAGTCCATTTTTCAATACTGTTGTGGCAATTTCAAATCGTATTAATCCACCCATTAGATGGAGGTAGAAGTAAATCCGGAACTTTCAGATAAGGCAATGCTCGATTACCGTTTGGTAAGAGCAGCAATAGACGGTGGCGACCAAAAGGCCTATGCCCAATTGATGGACCGCTATCGCGATAGCATCTATTTCATGCTATTGAAAATGGTGAACAACCGCGATGACGCGGATGATCTTACCATCGAAGCATTCGGCAAGGCTTTCAACAAATTACATCAGTACACTCCGAATTACGCATTCAGTACTTGGTTGTTCAAGATAGCTTCCAACAATTGCATCGATTTTATCCGCAAGAAAAAGAAGAACCTTCTTTCACTGGACAAACCGTTGGAAGGAAGTGATGGTGGTGAAATGACCATGGATGTTCCTTCTGGTACATTGGATCCAGAGGAAGCGTACATCAAGGCTCAGAAAAAAATTCTGATGCATGGTGTAGTGGAGAAGCTAAAGCCTCGCTACAGAACCTTGGTTGAACTCAGATACTTCAAAGAGTACTCCTACGAAGAGATCGCACAGGAGTTAGACCTTCCTCTTGGCACCGTAAAGGCGCAGTTGTTCAGAGCTCGCGAGTTTCTGTACAACATTCTCAAGAACAGCAAGGAAAAGATCTAATGGATTCTGCTCCGGTTTCTTGGGAGATCATCCTCAAGTACTTCACCGAACTTACTGATGCCCAAAAGCAGCAGCTTCAGGCTCTTTACGCGGTTTATGAAGATTGGAATGCCAAAATAAACGTGGTCTCCAGAAAGGATTTTCATCTGTTTTACGAACGTCACGTGTTGCACTCTTTGGCCATTGCTGCCGTGGCCGATTTTGAGGACGGAACTACCATTTTAGATGTAGGAACCGGAGGCGGTTTTCCTGGAATTCCCTTAGCGATCATGTTTCCGGCTTGCAAATTTCACTTGGTAGATAGCATTGGCAAGAAGATAAAAGTGGCCAATGAAGTGGCCGAAGCAATAGGGCTGACCAACGTTTCGGCCAAACAGGCCAGAATGGAGCAGGGAAAAGAGAAGTACGATGTGATCGTTACAAGGGCGGTTGCTCCACTTGCGCAACTTAAACATTGGTTGGTTGGAAAGCTTGATGGCAAAAGCAAGAAATCGGTTGGTGGTCTTTTCTGCTTAAAGGGTGGTGATCTTACTCAAGAGATCATAGATGCGCGGGTAAAGGCCAATCTTTACGATATCGGAAGCATGTTCGAAGAAGAATTCTTCCAGACCAAGAAAGTTGTTTGGGTCAAGAAGTTTTAAGGCTACTCATTCCTCGTTTCACAATCCATTTTCTCAAAGGCTCTTCAAACAGTTGATACACTGCCACCGAAACGGCAATTAGCACAAGCAGGTAGGCTACAAATTCTTGCAAGGAGAACGTTTCTGCGCCAAGAAAATAGGCCATCCAAAGATATACTGGGTGTTGAAGGATGTAAATTCCGTACGTAAGATTGCCCAAATAAACCAAGATTCTGTTTGACATGAGTTTGGCGAGCCAAGATTGATCAATAGAGAATGCCACTAACATTAGGATGATAATTGGCGATAATAATCCGTTGTGGATATGAGATCGGATGACATTATCTGTGCCAGTTATCCAAACCAGAGTTGCAGCACATACAAGCCCAATTACAGGAGGAAGCCACCTATGAATCTTTACTGAATTGATTCGTTTCAAAATTTCTGCTCCTGCCATTCCCGCCAAGAACGAATTCAAGTGCCAAACAGGGAAGTACAGAATGAATTCGCTGGTCCATTTTGCGTTTGGATCATATACATAATGTTCTAGCAGTAAGTGTTGGATTGAACTCAATAGCCAAACCGCAGCTACGATCCATAGGAATGATCTGTACGAGCGTTTTCCGAGTTGCAACACAAGCCAAGGGAAAATGAGGTAAAAGAACAGTTCTACAGAAACCGACCACGATGGATAATTGATGGCAAGTACTTCTGAAGGAAACCAAGCATGGAGGCAAAGCGCCTGTACGATAATAGTGAAACCATGAGGGTAAGCGTCTTTCAGCAGCATGGCAGAAAGCAAGGTGGCTACAAACGCAAGCAAGTAAAGAGGTAATAGCCGTGCAAGCCTTTTGAGTAGGAACTTCTTTTTAGAGAAATTCTCTGGAGTGAAATAGTTGTAGCCGATCACGTAACCAGATAGCGCGAAGAAAAAACTGAGAATAAAGCCTGCGTCTTTCACCAGTTCTGCGAATATTCCAGAATCGGCCATTAAATGCTTGGCGTAATGGTGCGTAACTACCACAAGCGCCCCCATAAATCGGAGTATGAACAGTTGATTTATGGGTTGTTTACCCATTGCTGACTAGGCTTGCATCTGCAATTCAAGTAGACTTCTGTACAGGCCATTCTCTTTGGCAAGTAGCTCTTCGTGCCGTCCGTTTTCTGAAATAGAACCCTTATCAAGAACGAGAATTCTATCGGCCTTACGGATGGTTGAAAGTCGATGAGCAATAACAAGCGAAGTTCGTCCCACCATCAGTTTGTCCAACGCCTCCTGAACAAGTCTTTCAGATTCAGAATCCAGCGAACTTGTGGCTTCATCCAGAATAAGAATTCTTGGGTCTTTTAACACCGCTCTGGCTATGGCAATTCGCTGGCGCTGACCTCCAGAAAGTTGTATACCACGCTCTCCAACTATCGTGTCGTACTTTTCGGGGAAGCTATCAACGAAAATGTGCGCGTTGGCTTTTTTAGCAGCAGCTTCAATTTCCTCTAAGCTTGCACCCGGTTTTCCGTATTCAATATTCTCACGGATCGTTCCACCAAATAGAATCACATCTTGTGGAACAATAGCCATTTGATTTCTGAGGAATTCCAATCCCATCTCTTTAGAATTGATTCCGTCTATTGTGATAGATCCAGAATCTGGGTCGTAAAAGCGAAGAACCAACGATGCTATGGTTGATTTTCCTGAGCCAGAAGGCCCCACGAGTGCGATCGTTTCACCTTGCTTGGCATCGAAACTTACTCCGTTAAGAACGGAAATGTCTGGTCGGCTTGGGTAACGGAATTGAACATTGTCAAATTTCAAAGAACCCGAAATAGCCGAGATATTACTGGGATGTGCGGCTTCGTATGGCTCTGGTTCTTCATCCATGATCTCTAAAATTCGCTCTGCAGCCCCAATAGCCTTTTGAATCTGTGCATACATTTCCGCAATTCCGCCAATGGAAGCTCCAACAAAAACCGAATACAGAATGAACTTGATAAGTTTTCCAATGGTGAAGAGATTCTCCGAGTCTAGAGTTGGATCGGCAGCCAACAATGCCAGGTCCTGGTTAACAAGTCTGGCTCCGTACCAAATTACTCCAACAATGGACCCGAACAGACAGAAGATGATGAATGATGCGAAAAAACCCCGCGCTCTAGCACCTTGCAGCGCTTTCTCAATAATAGCCTCGGTACTTTTTGCATAACGGACACTTTCGTACATCTCGTTGGCAAACGATTTCACGTTGGTGATTCCAGCAAGAGTTTCCTCAACAATTGTGTTCGACTGAGCTATTCTATCTTGCGTTTCTTTTGACAATCTTCGAATAATTCGTCCGAAAACCACTGCAAAAACCGCTACCAAAGGCACAATACCTAGCATCACCAAGGTCAGTTCTACCGAAGTGTAAGCCAAGAACGCAATTCCACCGATTATCAGCATTGATTGTCGGAGGAATTCCGCAACAACGGTGGTAAACGTGTCAGAAAGCATGTTGATGTCGGTTGCAATACGGCTATTCATCTCTCCTACGCGGTTTTGCGAGAAGAACGACATCGGCAAACGAATCAGCTTATTATAGGTGTCTTTTCTAAGATCGGCCAGAACATGTTCTGTAACATTTACGAAAAGATAAATGCGGAAGAATGAGAAAATGGCCTGAAATACGAAAACAATTAAGAGCAGTACTGCAATTCGGTCGATATCCTGCAGCATTGCTTCCTCTGCGGTATCTATCATATCTCCCAAAAGAGAAGGGAATGCCAGTGCCGTTAATCCCGTTAGGAAAAGGAAGAACAGCCCAAGAAAATACTTGCCTCGGTGGGGTTTAAAGTATCCGAATAAGCGTGAAATTCGCTTCAGACTCTCGCCAGAAACTTTGACTTTGGGCAGGTCTTCGGTGTCTAATCTGTCTCTTCTTGCCATATTTGCGGTGCAAAGGTATTTGATTGAAACTATTTTACAGAAGATATGTTTGCACAAATTGAAACGATATCTATCTTTGCACGCCCAAATAAGTAGGAGTCATGAAAAGAACATTTCAGCCATCTAGAAGAAAGAGAAGCAACAAGCACGGTTTCCGTAGCCGAATGGCAACTGCCAATGGTAGAAACGTTCTGGCTGCTAGAAGAGCAAAAGGAAGAAAAAGACTTACCGTTTCTGACGAGCGCGGAGACAAGAAGTAAGCTTCTTTATATAGGTTAGACTTAAAAGCCTCTCGGAAATGAGGGGCTTTTTTATTGGATCTGATCGCGCAACTGCAACGCGTGTTCCTTGGTGGTGAGATTGTGGCCGGTATTCAGCATGATCAATTTGGCCGTTTTACAATTGTTTCCGGATAGTTTCTTGGCCAATTTGGGATGTATTACACGGTCGCGTGTGCCAAAAACGAGTGTGGGTAGAATCTTGTATCGCCAAATTTTCTTCCGAACTTGATCCAATGATGGCGAGATGTACCGGAAAGTCATCCAAGTGTCCAATACTTTCTGTCGTTTTTCTCTTGTACTCAGCTGCGCTGATACAAACTCATGGATTTTCGGGTTCATTAACCGAGTAGTGGACAGCAAACGACTAGCTCCTAACAGCGGCTGTGGAAAGGCAATGAAAAACTCGAACAACCATCTGCCTATAACGGTATGTGTTACGAACCAGTAAAGCGGGTTGGTTTTTAGTCCATCGGGTGCAATCAGTATCACTCTTTCCAATTTTGCAGGAACCAGTTCTACCATTTTCAGCACGATTTTACCGCCAAGACTGAAACCGGCCAACGAACAACTGGCCGCGCCAACTTCGCGAAGCGCTGTTCCGATCAATTCCCCAACATCTCCAATGGAAAGCGATTTGTTTTTGTGAATCGAAGTGTTTCCGTGGAGAGGAAGGTCGAAACTCAGAATCCTTGCATTGGGGCGTAACTCCTGCATGAAATGATGCATCACCTCAGCCTGCTGGCCGTAACCATGAAACGAGAGCCAAACCTCGTCTCCCATACCGTTATCGAGGTAGCTCCAATCAACTTGTCCGACCTTCAGATTCTTTCGCACCTTCAATGGTAGATAAAATGTTTAAAAGTGAAGCGAATTTGTCCAAAATAACGAGGTGCAAGGCGCTAACTTCGCAGGAATTTGCGTAGTCCAAAAATCATCTGAAAATATGCCGAAAGACACTTCCATAAAGCACGTATTGATAATTGGTTCAGGACCTATAGTTATTGGCCAAGCTTGCGAGTTCGATTATTCAGGTTCTCAGGCCTCAAGGTCCTTACGTGATGAAGGAATTGAAGTGACGTTGATCAACTCCAACCCGGCTACGATCATGACGGATCCTGTTACGGCAGACAATATTTATCTCAAGCCGCTGGAACCAAAAAGTATTGTTGAGATACTTGAGCAGCATAATATTGATTGTGTGCTTCCAACAATGGGAGGTCAAACCGCATTGAATCTTGCCATCAAGTGCAAGGAAATGGGAATCTGGGATAAATACGGAGTCCGTATGATCGGTGTTGATGTTGATGCTATTGAGCTTACCGAAGACAGGGAGAAATTCCGATTGAAGATGGAAGAGATCGGAATTCCGATGGCTCCGCAAACTACAGCTAAGTCTTTCCTTGAGGGAAAAGAAGCTGCTCAAGAGTATGGTTTCCCGGTTTGTATCCGTGCATCTTATACGCTTGGAGGTGCTGGCGCAGCCATCGTTTATAACCA
Source organism: Flavobacteriales bacterium (assembly GCA_018402015.1). Lineage (GTDB taxonomy): Bacteria > Bacteroidota > Bacteroidia > UBA10329 > UBA10329 > UBA10329. The sequence goes on from JAGYJL010000051.1 coordinate 8,270, forward strand.
AGAAGACTTTGATAAACAGCTGACCCGCGGATTGCATTTATCGCCCATTCATGAAGTGATGATCGATAAGGCCGTGTTGGGCTGGAAAGAATTTGAGTTGGAGTTGCTTCGCGACAACAACGATAACGTGACGATCATCTGTTCTATCGAGAACTTCGATCCAATGGGTATTCATACTGGAGACTCCATTACGGTTGCTCCTGCCATGACGCTGAGTGATAAGACCTATCAGCGAATGCGTGATATGGCAATTCATATGATGCGATCGATCGGGAATTTTGCCGGTGGTTGTAATGTTCAGTTTGCGGTAAGTGATGATGAGAAGGAAGACATCATTGCCATTGAGATCAATCCTCGGGTAAGTCGTTCTTCTGCGTTGGCATCGAAAGCAACTGGTTACCCAATTGCCAAGATCGCTTCTAAACTGGCCATTGGTTACAACCTTGACGAGTTGGAGAATCAGATCACAAAAACAACTTCCGCCTTTTTCGAGCCGACCTTGGATTACGTTATTGTGAAGATTCCGCGTTGGAATTTCGATAAGTTCAAGGGGGCTGATCGCGAGTTGGGTCTTCAGATGAAGTCCGTTGGTGAAGTGATGGGAATCGGTAGAACCTTCCAGGAAGCTTTGCAGAAAGCGTGTCAATCGCTGGAAATAGGTCGAAACGGTTTGGGAGCTGATGGCAAAGAACTGCGCAATCAAGATCAGATTCTACACAGTTTGAAGCACGCCAGTTGGAATCGATTGTTCCATATTTACGATGCTTTCAAACTCGGTATTCCGCTAAAGACCATTCAGCAGATAACTCGAATCGATCCTTGGTTCCTCAACCAGATACATGAATTGATTGTGCTGGAGAACGAAATTGAGGGGCATAGGTTGGAAACATTGCCAAAGGCATTGCTGTACGAAGCAAAGCAGAAAGGATATGCAGACCGTCAGATTGCGCATCTTTTGAACTGCTGGGAAAGTGAGGTTTTTAGCAAACGTCAAGAGTTTGATATACAGCGGGTTTACAAATTGGTAGATACGTGCGCAGCCGAATTCCCTGCACAAACGCCTTACTACTATTCAACATTTGAGGATAAGAACGAGAGCGTAGTTACGGACAAGAAGAAGATCGTGGTTCTTGGTTCCGGTCCGAATAGAATAGGACAAGGAATTGAATTCGATTACTGTTGTGTGCATGGCGTTTTGGCGGCCAAAGAATGTGGCTACGAGACCATCATGATCAACTGTAACCCTGAAACAGTCTCTACTGATTTTGATGTGGCCGATAAACTCTACTTCGAACCGGTATTCTGGGAACATATTTACGACATCATACTGCATGAGAAGCCAGAAGGTGTCATCGTTCAGTTGGGTGGACAGACAGCGCTGAAATTGGCAGAGAAACTTGAGCGTTACGGCATCAAGATCATCGGCACCGATTTCCAATCGTTAGATCTGGCCGAGGATCGTGGTCGATTCTCTACATTATTGGCAGAGAACAACATTCCGTATCCGAAATTCGGTGTGGCTGAAGATGCCGATAAAGCGTTGGAACTTTGCAAAGAGTTGGGTTTCCCGCTTCTTGTTCGGCCTTCCTATGTTCTTGGAGGTCAGAATATGAAGATCGTTATCAACGAGCAGGAATTGGAGAATCATGTGGTCAATCTGCTTAAGGATATTCCCGGAAATAGAATTCTTCTCGATCATTTCCTAGAAGGAGCAATTGAGGCAGAAGCCGATGCCATTTGTGATGGTGAAGACGTTCAGATCCTCGGTATAATGGAGCATATTGAACCTGCTGGAATCCATTCTGGAGATAGTTATGCGGTACTTCCAGCATTCGATCTTAGCGATAATGTATTGGAGCAGATCGATCGGTATACCCGAATAATTGCCATGAAATTGAAAACCATTGGGTTGATCAATATTCAGTTTGCGGTGAAAGATGAAGTGGTTTACATCATTGAAGCTAACCCTCGAGCGTCTCGTACAGTTCCGTTCATCGCCAAAGCGTACCGCGAACCATACGTGAACTACGCCACAAAGGTGATGATGGGAGAGAAAAAGTTAAAAGACTTTAAATTCAATCCGTACAAACATGGTTACGCAATAAAGATTCCTGTTTTCTCATTTGAGAAATTCCCAGATGTAAATAAGGAATTGGGCCCCGAAATGAAGTCAACAGGAGAAGCAATTCGGTTCATAGACGACCTCAAGGACGAGTTCTTCCGAGAAGTGTATTCGGAGCGTAACCTCTATCTTAGCCGATAGACATTCTATTCACGCATGACAGGCGTATTCAAGACCATTCTTTTTATCATCATCTTCTACTATGTATGGAAGATACTTTTCCGGCTGTTCTTTCCCTTAGTGGCAAAGAAAGTAGTGAATAAGGCGCAGCAGAATATGGAAGACCGCATGAGACAGGCCTACGAACAACAACAAGGAGGGCATTATGCAGATCAAGAAGGAGATGTCATCATACAAAAAGGTGCAGAAAAGAAGAAAGGCGGCAACGTCTCAGATTCAGATGGAGAATACGTTGAATTTGAAGAGATCAAGGAATAAGTCTTCCTGGCCCAAATAAACCTCACACAATATGGATAAATTGAAGAAACTGCTTCCACACGCTCTAGTAGTGGTGGCTTTGCTTGCCGTGGCCTTGGCCTACATGTATCCGGTACTTCAGAATAAGGAACTCATCCAGTCGGATATTGTCAACTTCCTTGGCATGAGTAAGGAGATCGTGGATTTTAGAGAAGCAACTGGCGAAGAACCCTTGTGGACAAACTCCATGTTTGGGGGAATGCCTGCGTATCAGATATCTACACTTTATCCGAGCAACTGGGTTAAAACCATTCTCAGAACCGTGAATGATAGCGTTCCGAAGCCCGCAAACTTCCTCTTTCTAATGCTTGCTGGCGCCTATTTCATGTTTATTATGATGGGGGTTAATTGGCGCTACGCATTGGCCGGGTCTATTGCTTTCGGTTTGGCGTCTTACACGGTTATCATCATAGAGGCCGGTCACAACTCCAAGGTGCATGCTATGGCTTACATGGCGCCTGTTCTAGGCTCTATTTTGCTCACATATCGAGGTAGATATTTGCTTGGTTCGGCATTGCTGGCACTTTTTCTTTCGCTGGAAATTGCCACAAATCACCTACAGATAACATACTATTTGCTGTTAACGGTCCTCATTTTAGGCATTGTGAAATTGGTGGATGCAGTTAAAAACAATGAGATGCCGCATTTCCTGAAAGCTACCGGTTTAATGGTGGTTGCTGCGCTTATTGCAGTTGGACCCAACTTTGGCGCGCTGTGGACCACAGCAGATTATGGAGCGGAAACCATGCGTGGCAAGTCTGAACTCTCTGCAAAGCAAGAAAGCACTGGATTGGATAAGGATTATGCCATGCGCTGGAGTTATGGCGTAGGCGAAACCTTTACGTTACTCATTCCCAATTTTATGGGAGGTAGTAGCATGACCTCTTTTCTGCAAGATGAGGAATCGGAAACCTATCAAGCGTTTGTTTCGCAGCGCCCAACCACACAACAAGAAGCACAGCAATTACAACAGTTGCAGCAGAGCACCTCTTCTTACTGGGGAGCTCAGCCCTTCACTTCCGGTCCGGTTTACCTTGGCGCAATCATCTGTTTCCTGGCATTTTTAGGTTTGTTTGTGGTAAAGACATCAGATCGCTGGTGGTTGCTTGGTGCTTTTATTCTTTCGGTAATGCTATCGTGGGGAGAGAATTTTGCGGCATTCTCAGATCTGTTCTTCAACTATTTTCCAGGTTACAACAAGTTCAGAGCGGTATCCATGACGTTGGTTATTGCGCAGTTGGTTTTACCGGTTCTTGCCGTTCTTGCTTTGAAGGAATTCTTCTCTGCCGAGAACCGAACAGAACTCAAAAAGCCGTTAATGATAGCCACAGGAGTTATTGGAGGTATTTGCTTGGTCTTTGGTGTTGCTCCAGGAATTTTCTTGGATTTCATGACAGATCAGGACGCAAATCTTATCGGAACCAAATTCGAATGGCTGCTTGATGCGCTTCAGGAAGATCGCGCAGCACAGGTCAAGACAGACGCTTTACGATCATTGGCTTTCATTCTTTTAACAGCTGGTCTTCTCTTCGCCTATCAGATGAATAAACTGAAGGCTGCCGTTGCTGGAATTGTCATCTCTCTGTTGGTGTTGGTTGATCTATGGAATGTTGATCATCGCTATTTGAGCGAGGATGATTTTGTGCGGAAAAGCAAATCTCAGAATGTACTTGCGCCAACCGCTGCCGACAAACAGATATTGGCCGATCCAGATCCGAATTTCCGTGTTATCAATCTGGCGGCAAACACCTTTAACGATTCTCGAACTTCGTATTACCATAAATCTATTGGTGGCTACCATGGCGCTAAGCTGAAGCGTTATCAAGAGTTGATCGATTCATGTATCAGCAGAACCAATCTGGCCGTATTGAATATGCTCAATACCAAGTATTTCATCACTCCAGATCGAGAAGGAAAACCATCTGTAAGAAGAAACCCGCTGGCACTGGGAAATGGCTGGTTTGTTGAAGACATGGTGCTTGTTGAGAATGCAGATGAAGAACTCAGTTATCTGAACAGAGAAGATTTCAATCCCGAGGAAATTGCGGTTATCGACAAACGTTTTGAGGAGAAGTTGAACGGATTTCAACCTACAGTTGATAGCACGGCCAACATCTATTTTATCGAGTATCAACCCAATTACCTGAAGTACGAGACAGAGGCAGCCAAAGATCAGTTAGCAGTGTTCTCGGAAATCTACTTCGCCAATGGTTGGAATGCCTATGTTGATGGCGAGGTCTATCCGCACTGGCGGGCCAATTATGTGCTTCGAAGTATGATCGTTCCTGCTGGAGAACACACCGTAGAGTTCAAATTCGAACCGGAGATCTATTACACTGGCGAGAAGATCTCATTGGCGGGGTCTATTCTACTGATGTTGTTCGTAATAGGGGGCGTAGTGCTTGATGCGCGTTCAACCAAAGACTGATCCATTGAAAAAGGTGCTGATCATCTCGTATTACTGGCCTCCCAGTGGAGGTGCGGGAGTTCAGCGGTGGCTTAAGTTCGCCAAGTATCTCCCAGAATTCGGGTATCAGCCGATCATTTATACACCAGAGAACCCCGAGTTTCCTGTTATCGATGAATCGCTGTTAAAAGATGTTCCCAGAGAAGTGGAAGTTATTCGCCAGCCCATTTGGGAACCATACGGTTGGTATCGCCAATTCTTAGGACAAAAAGATAAGAAGATCGGTGCTGGATTTGTGTCAGAGAAGAAAGAACCTAGCCTGCTGAACACCATTTCCGTGTGGGTGCGCGGCAATTTCTTTATTCCAGATGCACGCAAATTCTGGGTAAAGCCATCTGTTCAATTTTTGTCGAATTACCTTTCTGAGAACAAGGTTGATGTGGTCGTTTCAACCGGACCGCCACACAGCATGCATCTCATCGCGCTGGAACTTAAAAAGCGCCATAACATCAAATGGATCGCGGATTTCCGCGACCCTTGGACCAATATCGATTTCTACCAGGAACTCATGCTCACTTCTTGGGCAGATAAAAGGTACAGGGCGTTGGAGCGTGAAGTGCTGACCACTGCAGATAAGGTTCTGACAATCGGATATACCATGAGCCAAGAGATGGAGGCACTGGGGGCAACAGATGTTGAAACGGTAACGAATGGCTTTGATGAGGATGATTTTCCGAGTGCGGAACCCAAGCTTGATAACGAGTTCAGCATTAGTCATATCGGAACGTTTTCTCCATCGCGCAATCATCCAATTTTTTGGAAAGCCTTGGCGGAATTAAAGAATGAGAACCTAGATTTTGCGAAGAATTTTAAGCTTCGAACCGTTGGTGTGGTCGATCACAACGTTGCATCTTCCATAAAGGATGCTGGTTTGCAAGAGAATTGGGAACGAATAGATTATGTCTCCCATTCGGAAGTTCTGAACTTTCAGCTTTCAAGTAAAGTACTTCTCGTCAGCATCAACAATACACCCAATTCAAAAGGCATTCTTCCAGGGAAATTCTTCGAATACCTTGCTTCGGGCAGACCCATTTTGGCCATCGGACCTAAAGACAGCGATATTGGAGCTGTGCTAGATAAGACCAAAGCTGGAGTTGTGATAGAGCGCGATGATCTTGAGGGAATGAAACAGGCTGTAATGCAACTTTACCTCGGAACGCAGCAATTTCAGCGCAATGAAAAGGAAATTGTCAAATTCTCTAGACGAGGTTTGACGGGGCAGTTGGTCAACGTAATTCAAGAGCGGTCATGAATCAGCAGCCTATTTTCATTCTCGGAGCACATAAATCGGGAACAACAATGCTCCGAAATCTTCTTAGCGGGCACCCCGATCTTTTTGTCATCCCGTTCGAATCGCACTTTTTCCAGCTATCTGATCGGGATGTAGATTATGAATACCGGAAGAACAAGAAGCAAGGACTGTCGATCAAGCAGATCGAAAGCAATTTCAAAAATTGGATCCGAACTCAGAATGAAGCCATTGACCCAATGGGAGACACCTTTGTTACGGGTAAATTGAACCTCGAAACGTTTAACAGGGAATTTGAACTGAACGAAGGAGATTCTGCCGAGAATATCTTTGAAAAGTATGTCTCTGCAATTCATTCATGTCTCGGACTAGGAGAACTATCGGATTCATTGCGTGTGGTAGAAAAGTCGGTAGAGAATGCAGAATTCGCGCTGGAACTCTCCCAAATGTACCCCGAGGCTCGCTTTGTGCATATCGTTCGGAATCCGTACGCGAACTTTGTATCGCTTCGCAAGTACAAAAGCATTGGGGTCGGATATCCGTTGCTCCACAGAATGGCGAGAACGTTCAAAAACAGTTATGGCTATCTGGTAGAGAATCCGAATAAGATTGAACATTACAAGGTTGTGAGGTATGAAGACATTCTCACGAATACCGATTCGGTGATGAAAGACCTTGCAGAATTTCTGCAAATTCCATTCCTACCATCAATGCTTGTACCGAGTCATCTCGGTGAGAACTGGTCTGGAAACAGTACTTCGGGAGTTGAATTCAAAGGCCTTTCTGCTGGCAACCTCGATAAGTGGAAGTCGGAGATTGAGCCGATTGAGTTAAGGTGTGTCAATGCCGTGTCTGAAGCAGTGATCTCTACCTTCGGCTATGAAATGGAAAAGGAGCGAAAAAGCATTTGGTCACGATGTAAACACGAGCCGGTTACACGATATGTCTACAATCGACTGATGGTCAACCAATGGGCGTAATCAGGAAACAGAGCATTCAAACTTCGATTCTCTCTTATTTGGGAGTTGGACTCGGGTACATCAATGTGGTGTTGCTCTTTCCCAAATTCTTCGAACCTGAACAGTTTGGTTTAACCCGAGTGCTGATAGCTGTGATTGGGGTTTCCGCACAGTTTGCCCTTTTCGGTCTCACCAATGCCATTATTCGCTTTTACCCAAAATTCAAAGAAGGAGACGAGCGTACGCATCATGGAATGCTCGGCTGGGCGCTTTTCTCAGGGTTGGTAGGCACGGTGGTCGTAGCTGCAGTATTGTTAATTGCCAGACCATGGGTTGTGGATCACTATCACGAGAAATCGGAACTCTTCGTTCATTTCTATTACTTGCTGCTCCCGTATCTGTTTTTTGAAGTTTGCTTTCAAATATTCACGAGCTATACCCGGGCGCTGTATCATGCGGTGGTCAATGTGTTTTTCCGAGAGCTTTTTCTTCGGGCCACGGGCACCATTCTCATTGTTTTGTTCTATTTGGGTTGGATAGATTTTGAGCTGTTCATGCAGTTATTCGTTGCGCAGTTTGGGCTTACCGCATTAGGATTGGCCATTTATCTTGGCGCTATTGGGAGTTTCCATCTTACCATCGATCGGAAATTCCTCGGCTCCGGTATTCGTCAGGAATTGAAGCACTACCGCATGTTCACACTGCTTTCAAGTGTTAGCGCGCTATTTCTAATGAACATCGATGTGATCATGATCAGTTCGATGATCGGTCTTGATCAAACAGCTTTTTATGCCGTGGCCTTCTACATTGTGGCGCTCCTGAATATTCCTCGGAATGCCATTAGCAACATAGCTGTACCGGTAATTTCAGATGCTTGGAAGCGCGATGACCGAGCAGAAATACAGAAGATCTATTCGAAGACCTCTATTAATCAGTTACTGATAGGAACCATACTCTTTGCTGGAATCTGGGCCAATGAGGCTAATATTTTTCAAATTCTGCCAGAAGAGTATGCAGATGGGAAGTGGGTGTTGTTTTTCGTTGGATTGGCTCGGTTGGCCGATGTGGGTTTTGGCGTCAATGGCGGAATAATCACCACATCCAACCACTATAAATTCGACACGTATTCCAACTTGGTTCTGATGGTTGTAACAGTGGTACTTAATCTCGTTTTCATTCCAATTTACGGAATAACAGGAGCGGCAATGGCCACAGGTATTTCGCTGCTAAGCTTCAATGTGGCCAAGTATCTTTTCCTTAAGATCAAATTTGGTTTCGATCCATTCGGTTGGAAATCGCTTGCCACCCTGGCCTTAGGGGCTGTTGCCTATTGGATAAGCTCTTTTATCCCAGAGCAGAAACTCATCGTAGATATCATCCTTCGTTCAGCCATAATAACAGCGATTTTCGTCCCAATGGCGATCGCATTGAAATTATCTGAAGATGCCATGGAATTTGTGGCTGCAGTAAGAAAAAGACTAGGCATCTGATGAAGGTTCTATTCTTAACACATTGGTTTCCAACAGACGAAAACCCACAGAAAGGAGTTTTCATTCTCGAGCAGGCAAAGGCGCTCCGTTCTGTTGGAGTTGAGGTGGTTATTGTTCATGTCCATATCGAAAGCGGAAAGGGCATGCTGCGAAACCGCGTTTCTCAATTGGAAATGGACGGTATTTCGGTTAAGCGTATCGACCTTTCCGGCTGGCTTTGGAAATTCACGTACACCGTTTATCCGTTTCAACTTCGCTTAATTCGTAAGGGTGTGAAACGAGCTGGAATTGAACTGAAAACCTTCGACCTTCTTCATTCGCATGTCATCCATCCTGCCGGAGCAATTGGAGCAAAGCTGGCAGCAGAAATCGGATTGCCCCATTTCATTAGCGAACATTGGTCGAACTTGGCGTATTACTTCGACAAAAACTGGTTCAGAAACTGGGGAAAAGATGCTTACGCAAGCGCAAAAAGAATTTTTGTGGTGTCTGAGTTTCTGAAGGGCAAGACAGCAGAGTTTGTTAGCGATAGTAGTAAGTTGGCCGTAGTTCCGAATGTGGTTTCAGCCAATGAGTTCAAGTTCCGCCCAAGCCCAATTGGCAGCAGTTATTATTTCGTGATGGCAGCTAAATGGAACAAAGGCAAACGCGTTATCAAGCGGCCTAAACTGCTCATAAAAGCAGTAGCCGAAGCTTCAAAAGAACTGGATAAACCCGTAATTCTTGGCATTATTGGCGATGGCGACCGTGTGCCTGAATTGAAGAAGTTCTGTGAACAGAATGATGTGCACGCACAGTTTCATGGCTTCGTTTCCAAAAAAGTGATTGCCTCAGAATTTCAAAAAGCGGATCTATTTCTGCATGGTTCTGAGTACGAAACCTTCTCTGTTGTAATTGCAGAAGCGTTGAAATGCGGAACGCCTGTGGTAGCATCCAACGTATGCGCCATTCCGGAGTTGATCAACGATTCGAATGGAATTCTGGTTGAGAATAAACTCACACCGTGGAAAGATGCTATTGTCTGTGCCATGCAAACCGATTACGATAAACAGGCAATTGCCGAATCGTTTAAAACGAAGTTCGGATACGAAGAGGTTGGGAATTTACTTTTAGATGCCTACAGGAGCTGATCAATCAGCCGGCAACCAGGTTTGCGTTCTGTACAGAAAAGAGATGTAACCGCGAACCATCAACTTACCTTCTTCAACCCAAAGTTTACAACGGTACACTTTTCCATTTTCTGGGTCAAGGATGTCGCCTTCTTCCCATTCACTGCCGTCTTTTTTCATGTTCCGAATAATCTCCAGACCAACGATCGGTTT
>JAGYJL010000052.1 GCA_018402015.1 Flavobacteriales bacterium
CACCATGACCTGCACAAAGTAGAACTACTGTTCAATCACGTTAGAATTCAGATTCCTTCTAAGAACCACAGAAGGCATATCTTTGCGACCTCCGATGCGAACCGTAGCTTTTCATACACTTGGCTGTAAACTGAATTTCTCTGAAACGAGCACCATTGCCCGGCAGTTGATTGCTGCTGGTTATAAGCGTGTTGATTTCAAGGAATCGGCCGATGTGTATATCGTCAATACCTGTTCGGTTACAGATCAGGCAGATGCTACCTGCAGGAACATCGTTCGGCAGGCGCTGAAAGTGAATCCGAACGGTTTTGTGGCGGTAATTGGTTGCTACGCGCAGCTCAAACCACAGGAAATTGCCAGCATTGAAGGCGTTGATATTGTGCTTGGCGCCAACGAAAAATTCAATATTGTCGGTTACCTCGAAAACCTGGAGAAAGGTCCAGAGGCTGGTGTTCACAGCTGCGAAATCAAAGATGTGAAGGAATTCGTTCCCGGATTCTCTTCCAACGACCGCACGCGTACCTTCCTGAAACTACAGGACGGTTGCGATTATTTCTGTTCGTTCTGCACCATTCCGCTGGCGCGCGGTAGAAGCCGAAGCGAGAACATCGCCAATAGCCTTATTTCTACCAAAGAGGCCATTGCTACTGGTGTGAAAGAAATCGTCCTTACAGGCGTAAACATTGGCGATTTTGGTGCTGGTACAGACGAGAACTTCTACCAACTCATCCAGCAATTGGATGTATTGGAAGGAGATGTGGAACGCTTCCGCATTTCGAGCATTGAGCCGAATCTGCTGAGTGATGACATCATCCGTTTCTGTGCTACTTCCAACCGCTTTGTGCCGCATTTCCATATCCCGCTGCAAAGCGGATCGGATGAAATGCTGAGAAAGATGCGCAGGCGCTACGACTCTGCCCTGTATCGCAGCCGTATTGCTACCATCAAAGAAGTGATGCCGCATGCATGTATTGGCGTTGATGTTATCGTTGGTCACCCTGGCGAAACCGAAGACGAATTCCTTAAGACCTACGAGTTCTTGAACGAACTACCTATCTCCTACTTACATGTATTTACTTATTCCGAACGCCCAAATACCACAGCCGTGCGGGTGAAAGAGGAAATTGTCCCTGTTTCTGAAAGAAGAAAACGGAATAAAATGCTCACCATACTCAGCGAAAAGAAGAAACGCGCCTTTTACCAACCGTTTGAAGGTACAGTTCGTCCTGTTCTTTGGGAACACGAGAACAAGGATGGAATGATGTTCGGCTATACAGATAATTACCTGAGGGTAAGTATTCCTTACGATGAGAACCTGTCTGGAACAATTCAAGAAGTAAGCCTTACCCAGCTTCTGGACACCACAATTTTCAGTGGTCAATTGGTAGCCCAAACAGTTAGCTGATGTATCCAACCTTCTACGACCTCGTTCTCGACCTTTTCGGAATATCCATTCCGCCACTCCGATTTATTCAGAGCTATGGCATGATGGTCGGCTTCGGTTTCATTGTCGGAAGCATCATTATCACTTGGGAACTGAAAAGAAAAGAAGCCATAGGTCAACTGAAATCCACGTTCAAAAAAGATAAGAAGGGCAACAAAATTGAGATTCATCCACACGAACGCGTTGGCGATATTGCTATCCTGGCCGGATTCGGTGGAATTCTGGGCTCAAAGATCTTCCATAATCTGGAGAACTGGGATGATTTTGTAAATGACCCTATCGGAATGATGACATCGTTCGGAGGCTTTTCATTTTACGGAGGATTGATTCTAGCAGTGATCCTTGTCGTTTGGTACGCTCGCAAGAACAACATCAGGATACTTCCGCTGATAGAAAGTGGAATTCCAGCCGTTGCTATTGGCTATGGTTTTGGCAGACTGGGATGTCATGTTTCTGGAGATGGCGATTGGGGCATTCCTAATGATCTACCAAAACCCGACTGGATGAGTTTCCTACCTGATTGGATGTGGGCCTACAATTACCCCAATAATGTATTGGGTGTGGATATGATCCAGTATTTCGAAGACAAAGGCTACACAAGCCTGACAGGTTATGCCTTCCCTACACCTATCTACGAGATCATCATGTCGGTTATCATATTTGCCTTCCTATGGGGCATGCGCAAGCGCTGGACCGTACCTGGGATGATCATTGCCGTTTACCTCATTCTTACAGGAATTGAACGCCTGCTCATAGAGAAGATCCGCATCAATAATGAGTACGATATACTGGGCGGAATTACCCAAGCAGAGATCATCTCCATCGTCATGATAACGGTAGGCATCTATGGTGTTTACAAATTACCAAAGCTGGGAAATAGATTGGTGAATTAACTACTCCAAACCAGACTCTGTTGAATTCGCGATGATGTTAGAATAGAGAATATTTTAACATCATTTTTCGTGTGATGAACGCAGTAACCTTCGACTTGTCCCACTCCCGTCAATAAATGCATCTTTGCACCTTCAAGTAGATAAGTAGCGTATGTATCCAACTCTTTACGACCTCGTTCTCGACCTATTCGGTCTTTCCATACCACCCTTCAAATTGGTGCAGAGTTTCGGAATGATGGTAGCCCTTGCCTTCATGGCCGCCAGTATGAACCTCGCTGCCGAACTCCGAAGAAAAGAGCGAGAAGGGCTTATCATACCCACCAAGAAAATGGTGTGGATGGGCAAAAAAGCAAGCCCACTGGAAATGGTCATTTCAGGCATTATCGGTTTTCTGGTCGGATACAAATTCGTAGGCCTTGTGCTCAATTTCGATATCGTAGCACTCAATCCACAAGCGTACATCCTATCTACAGATGGCAACCTTTTGGGCGGACTATTAGGCGCTGCCTTCTCCGTAGGCACCCGCATCTACGAGGATAGAAAGAACGCCCTGCCCGAACCGAAAGAAGTGGAAATAACGGTTAAACCGAACGACCACGTAAGCACCATTACCATTCTGGCAGCCGTCTTCGGAATTCTAGGTGCCAAGATCTTCCATAACCTAGAGAACTGGAACGAACTCATGGCCGACCCAATGGGTTCGCTCCTATCCTTCAGCGGCATGTCCTTCCTTGGCGGTTTCATCTGCGCCACCGCGGCCATTTGGTACTATGCCCGAAAGAACAACATCCCGCTCGTTCATCTTACCGATGCAACCTTGCCAGGCCTCATGCTGGCCTACGGAATTGGCCGTATTGGATGCCAGATAGCAGGAGATGGCGATTGGGGCATACCAAATGATGCGCCTAAACCGGAATGGATGGGCTTCCTGCCAGATTGGATGTGGTCGTACAACTACCCGAACAATGTTCTCGGCATCGACCTCAAGACGGATTTCGCACAAATGGGTTACCAAAGTCTTACAGGCTATGCCTGGCCTACCCCGTTTTACGAAACGGTCATGGCGCTCTGCATCTTCGGCTTCTTATGGGCCATGCGCAAACGTTGGACCGTGCCCGGACAACTGGCCTCGTGGTATCTACTCCTTTCAGGTATCGAACGGTTACTTATTGAGCAGATCCGCATCAATAACGAATACATCATCTTCGGCTTCGGGATCACACAGGCAGAGATCATTTCTTCCGTGCTCATCATCCTTGGTCTGGTTGGCATCTTCACCATCAAGAAGATAGGCCCTAAACTGGTCAAGTACTGATGGAATTCAGCACAGAACAGCTTCAAAAGCTTGCACAAGAGGTAGAGACTGTTGCACGGCAGGCTGGTGCCTTCATCCTCAACGAGCGGAAGACATTCTCTACACAGAAAGTGGAGACCAAAGGCCTCAACGACTTCGTTTCCTACGTAGATAAGGCCTCTGAAAAGCTGATTGTAGAACAACTCAAATCCATTCTACCTCAAGCTGGTTTCATTACCGAAGAAGGTACTGAAGCTCGAGATGACAATCCGCTGAAGTGGGTCATCGATCCGCTGGATGGTACTACCAATTTCATACATGGTATGCCCTTCTTCGCGGTAAGTATTGCCTTACTGCAAGATACAGAACCGCTCATCGGAGTGGTTTACGAGATAAATCAGGATGAGATGTTCAGCGCGTGGAAATCCGGTGGAGCTTACCTCAATGGCCAAAGCATCAGCATTTCTGCCGCTCCAACCGTCAAAGATTCCCTGCTTGGCACAGGGTTCCCCTACTATGATTACCATCTCCTCGACCAATACTTGGCGCTTTTCAAGCATCTGATGAAGCATTCGCACGGTATCAGGCGTCCGGGCTCTGCCGCCACCGATCTGGCCTATGTGGCCTGCGGACGGTTCGATGGCTTTTACGAATACAGCCTCAGCCCTTGGGATGTTGCCGCAGGCGTTCTCCTCGTTCGCGAAGCAGGCGGAATCGTTTCCGATTTCGCTGGCGCTGATGAGGCCATCTTCACCAAAGAGATCATTGCTACCAACCCGCATATCCATGCCGAGTTTCTGAAGCTTCTGCGTAGCTTTATGAAATAATGCGAAACGTCCTCACTTTCCTTCTCTCCGTTCTCTTTTTTCTTTCCGCTATCGCGCAGAACGACAGCATTTCTACCGATTCAACAGCGGTAACGGAAACGGCCAATTCCAGCGAAACCAAGAGGGTTTACAAGTTCGATGTGAAGGAAGAAATTGGTCCAGGTATTTGGCGGAAGATGCAAAAGGCCTTCGATGAAGCGGAGAAATGGAATGCTGATCTCATTCTCATCCACATGAACACCTATGGTGGAATGGTCATTCATGCAGATAGCATGCGCACCAAGATCCTCAATAACGAAATACCCGTTTGGGTCTTTATAGATAATAACGCAGCTTCCGCAGGCGCTCTCATTTCCATTGCCTGCGATAGCATTTACATGCGCAAAGGTGCCAACATTGGTGCCGCAACCGTGGTCAACCAAACAGGCGAGGCCATGCCCGACAAGTATCAGAGTTACATGCGAAGCACCATGCGTTCTACCGCAGAGGCTCAGGGCCGCAACCCAGATATTGCAGAGGCCATGGTAGACGAATCCATCAAAGTAGCTGGTGTTTCCGATTCGGGCAAAGTACTCACCTTCACTGCCATCGAGGCCATGGAACATGGCTTTTGCGAAGGCATGCACGAATCGGTAAAAGAAGTACTCACCGAGAACGGATATCCCGAATACGAACTCAAGACCTTCGAGGTCACTGCCTTGGAAACATTCATTGGGTGGATGGTGAATCCGGCCATCAGCGGCATTCTCATCATGATCATCATTGGCGGCATTTACTTCGAACTACAGACACCTGGCGTTGGATTTCCATTGGCTGCAGCCGTTATTGCCGCTCTTCTTTACTTCACTCCGTTGTATTTAGAAGGTCTGGCCGAAAATTGGGAAGTGATTCTCTTCTTGGTCGGAATCGCATTACTGGCAGTGGAGATTTTCGTTCTCCCAGGCTTTGGCGTAGCAGGCATTGCAGGGGCAGCTTTCATCATGGCCTCGCTTATTCTAAGTCTGGTAGGCAACGTTGGCTTCGATTTTGAATTCACCATGCCATCAGAGATCATGGTGGCCTTTCTTACCGTCATGCTTTCATCAGTAGCCGGTTTCTTCGGCTCCATCTATTTGGCCAAGAAGCTACTTACAACCTCTGCCTTAAGCTCTTTGGTCCTGTCTTCGGTACAGAACAAGGAAGATGGATTCATTGGCGTAAGCACACAGGAATCAACGCTTATCGGGCAGGCAGGTGTTGCAGCAACCATCCTTCGCCCCGCTGGAAAAGTGGTGATAGACAACGAAACCTACGATGCTACTGCATTGAGCGGCTACATTGACAAAGGCGAAAAGATCGTGGTTGTGAAGTTTGAAACGGCTCAGCTCTTCGTTCGGAAAGCGTAAAAAAAAGCCTCGACCGTTCAAGGCCGAGGCTTTCTGATACAAGTATTCAAGTTCGTATAAGAATCAGATATTTCTTCCGATTCCGAAGATCTTCAACTCAACTACCCATTTATTGAGTTCGCGCTGGTTGTACATATACAACTCAATTTTCACCTTCTTACCCTTCTTGTTCTCCTTAAGAATGTACTTCTTGTACTCCGTGTCTTCTAGGAAAATGTCATTGGTTTTATCTTTTTCAGAAGCAACCCATTCTTCGCCTAAACACTCCGTTATCATCTTCTTCAACTCATCGTAAGAAGCCTGAAGCTCTGGAGACATGAATCTGCTTTCAGCCAAGTAAGAGATGGCCTCCGGGTACATCTCATCAGCAGTAATCAGCATTTCCACTCCATCTTTTACAGCCAAGGTCGATTTCTGGTAAGGTTTCTCAACACCGCGGATATCCAGTGTGGTTTCCTCGCCTCTCAGTTCTTTGAAATACTCCTGAGATGCATCAATTACTTTTTTAAGATTATCGCAGGTATTGTCCTGCGCCAAGGTTGCAATTGGCAGGGCAAACAAAATAATAAGTCCGAATAAATAGGTTTTCATAATTGGTCGTTGTTTGAGCGTTAAAGTTAAAAATTGAACCGCTGCATGCAAGGCAAGAAACATGCCATGTAAACAAGCTTACATTTTGCTTAACAGGCGTTGAAGTCCGTCTGCGGCACGCTTGTAATTAGAATTGAGTTCTATGGCATAGGAATATTCTCTTTTAGCCTTGGCCACATCGCCTTTTGCCTCGTAGCAAAGACCACGCATATAAACAGCCTGGTAATACTTCGGATTCACCTTTACCGCCTTATCGAAATTCTCCAAGGCTTCATTATATAGTTGAAGGTATTCGTATTGCACGTAGCCCATGTTAAAGTACGCCTGACTGTAAGTACTATCGATCTTCAGAATCTTCTCGTAAGTCTCCAATGCTTCATTCAACTTATCCGTGTTCTGATAGAACATTCCAAGTGTGTACAGCGCATCGATCCCATTGGGACGGATATCCAAAGCACTTTTCAGATAATCTTCAGCAAGTGGGTCGTTCTTTGCCCAATGCAGAATGCCCAATTCAACATAAGCATCGTAATTG
Source organism: Flavobacteriales bacterium (assembly GCA_018402015.1). Lineage (GTDB taxonomy): Bacteria > Bacteroidota > Bacteroidia > UBA10329 > UBA10329 > UBA10329. Next base: position 6,970 of record JAGYJL010000052.1, read on the forward strand.
TCCGGATTCTCTGTAACAGATTCAAGATAGTTCTGAATTGCCTTGGTCGTATCACCCAATTCCTTGTAGCACAGCGCTTTTACCATGAATGGTCTTTCGTCACGCGCATCAATTCGTAGCATATCATTCGCGTAGTTGATGCTCTGCTGATGATTTCCTAAGTACAACTCGAACTGAGCCAAGCGGTACAATGGCTCAATGTAATCGGGTTGTAGTTCAATTGCCTTCAACAAAGCATTTTTACACTTGTTCGGCTTATTCAACCGGAAATATGCATCGGAAATGGTGAGGTAATACGAAGCGACTGAACTATCTAGCAACAAGGCTCTTCCAACATCGGCTAAAGCCAAGTTAACTTGATCAACCTCCAAGAAAACCTTAGCACGTTCGTTCAGCAAGCGCGTATTACTAGGGTCTTTGTCCAACAACTTAGTGAGGCTATCCAATTTCAGCTCACCAGGAAAAGCTTCGGTCGCGGCTGTTTGTTTTTCCACTACCGAAGAATCTGTGGATGCAGAGCGATCACAGCCAATAAGAACCGCAATAGCCATGCAAAGCATGAGAAACCTTCCTATCATTCTGCTACAGGAATTACTCCGTTGATGGTGTCTTTGATCTTCTTCTCCAATTCATCCATCAATTCAGGGTTATCGAGAAGCAGATCTTTTACAGCATCACGCTCCTTGACCCAAACGGTTTCCATAACTGAACCAAGCTAAGAACCACTTTTCTTCACAATGCCGTGGTCAACTCCGCATCACCCATCTCTCCAACCTTAGAAATACCTTCACCGTACATGATATCGAACTCAGCCTTACGGAATGGAGGAGCAACTTTGTTTTTAACCACCTTCACTTTCGCGCGGTTACCTGTAACATCCTCAGCCGATTTGATCTGCCCAGACCTACGGATATCCAATCGAATAGAAGCGTAGAACTTCAATGCATTACCTCCTGTGGTTGTTTCCGGATTTCCGAACATCACTCCGATCTTCTCACGAAGCTGATTGATGAAGATGCAAACACATCCGGTTTTACTGATGGTGCCTGTCAGTTTCCTCAGTGCCTGCGACATCAATCTGGCCTGAAGTCCCATTTTACTGTCGCCCATTTCACCTTCAATCTCACTACGTGGGGTCAATGCTGCAACCGAATCGATAACGATGATGTCTATCGCTCCAGAACGAATAAGGTTCTCAGCAATTTCCAAGGCCTGCTCGCCATTGTCCGGTTGAGAGATCAGTAGGTTGTCGATGTCAACGCCCAGATTCTGCGCATAGAATCGATCGAAAGCGTGTTCAGCATCGATCATGGCCGCAATTCCACCTTGCTTTTGCGCCTCTGCAATGGCGTGAATGGCCAAAGTTGTCTTACCTGATGATTCAGGACCATAAATCTCAATTATCCTGCCTCGTGGATAGCCTCCGATACCTAACGCAATGTCTAACCCAATGGATCCACTCGGAATCACTTCTACATCTTCAATCGCTGAATCGCCCATTCTCATGATCGATCCCTTTCCATGTGCTTTTTCAAGTTTATCCATGGTCATCTGAAGGGCCTTCAGTTTCTCTGCTTTTTCGTCTTTTGCCATAATTATCGTTTTTCTTGGTTGATATTGTTATTCGCCCAGTTCTTCAAGAATCTGTGCTGTGTGATTTTTTGTATTCACTTTCGTGATGACCTTTTCCAAATTGCCATCAGTACCAATAACGAAAGTGGTTCTATGGATGCCATCGTACTCTTTACCCATGAATTTTTTCAATCCCCAAACGCCAAAGGCCTTGATTATTTCCAATTCGGTATCGGCTAGAAGCGTATAAGGCAAACTGTATTTCTCTATAAACTTCTGATGACGACTTTCGTCATCGGCAGAAACTCCGATAACCTCAAATCCGCGTTTTTGTAGATCGCTGTAATTCTCGCCCAGATTACATGCTTCTGCAGTGCACCCAGGGGTCATGTCTTTCGGATAAAAGAACAGGATGACACGCTTTCCTTTCGACGGATAGAAACGGTTTACTGCTCATCTTAATAGAAAATACTGGTGCCTTATCTCCTTCCTTCAATGTCACAATACTCATAATTCTTCCTTTTTAGTGATTACAATGTTTATCACCGAGGCAAACAAAGTAACGATGTTTAAGTTCGGAAACCGACTGTTTTGCTAATCCAAGTTTTCCACTTTGATTGCAAGTCTAACGGATCAGAACGTAAGGTATTTACGGAGCGAAATTCTTTCCGTAAAACTTGCACCAATCCTTTAAGCCACACTTATCGCACTTCGGTTTACGCGCCAAACAAACATAGCGCCCATGCAGAATAAGCCAATGATGCGCAGTTGCAATCAACTCTTCGGAATGTGTTTGACCAATTGCTTTTCTGTTGCTAGTGGCGTTTTTGCATTGGTTGTAAGCCCTAGTCGTTCAGATACACGGAATACGTGCGTATCAACAGCCATAGCGGGTTTATCGTAAACAACAGAAGCTACCACATGCTGGCCGCTCCTCGTCCCACTCGTGCATTTTCTGCAACTCCGTAATATCAGAAGAAACTCTCGTTCTTAAGTCTTCCACCAGCATCTTGGCCATCCCAACCAAATGCTTGGCCTTGTTGTTCGGGTAACTTATACTTGATGGGAAGCTGAAAACCTCATCCGAGGAAGCTGCCGCCAAGGTTTCTGCCTCAGGAAAGCGCTCTGAACAATGCAGGCGTCACCATTCACACGCTTATCTGCATTGGGCAGAAAGAATGACCGCTACAAGCAGTTCGTATGGATTCGTATAATGCAACCCGTTTCCGCAGTTGGCATCTGGTCTTGGAAGTAAGCAAGGGACTTTTTCTGAAACGCTCTTTTTCGTCATGGTGGCGAAGATAGCCACTTGCGCAATGTCTATTTTCGATACTCTTCCACACAGTTTTATCAGAGTAAAGAATCAGTACCTTTCCACCACTTTCAGATGCATTTTTAGGCGATTCTGGGGTTCATTTTGGGGCAAAAATTGACCCACTGAAACAGGGCCGATCTTGGTCCATCATTTTGCCCTCACAACAATTCTGACGACACATTCGGAAAGCTTTCCAAACCTTAATAATGAAATCCAAACTTGGCTTATTTCTACCAGAAAGAATATGGCTTATTGCACTCCTTGCACCCCGATTCTGTCTGCCATTTGAGCGGGATGAAAGACCATTGTCATCCATGATTTTCTTAAGTCGTTCGGTAATGGCTTCCATGTATTTACAAATGTAACCACTAAATCGATTTACAATTGTAATTCAACTATTACCATTGGCAAATACTCAACATAAACATCAATATTTAATTGATATAAATAAATTTAATTGATTGATTATAAATATTTTAATTCAGTACTAATTACATCTGTAACAAATTTGACAAAAATAAAGCGATTTACATCTGTAAATCGGTTACGATCGTCACAAAACAGTCTTAATCAGCTTGAATTTCTCCCTTCGAAATGGGAAAAACGCGAACGTCTTTTTCGTCCTTCAAGAGCTCGGCCACCCGCTCCGGATGTGTGTCGGTTATGAAGATCTGACCAAAGTCTTTTCCACCCACTAATTTCAGCATCTGCCCCACCCTATCATCATCCAATTTATCGAAGATATCATCGAGCAAAAGAAGGGGTGTAATTCCACTCTTCTCGTGCATCACTTTGAACTGTGCCAGCTTAAGTGCAACAAGGGCTGATTTCTGCTGTCCTTGCGACCCGAATTTCTTCAGTTGAAAATCGTTGATAGTGAAGCTTAGATCATCTTTATGAATGCCAACTGTTGTATAGGTCGCTGCCCTGTCTTTATCAACATTCTCTTGCAACAACATCAACATGTCTCCATCCAATAATTGACTTTCGTAAACCAATCCGACCTCCTCAACGGAACCAGAAATGCTTTTGTAAAAAGTACTGAACGCGCTAATGAAATCTTTTAAAAAGGCTGCGCGTCTTGCATATATCAACTTTCCACGTTCCGCAAGCTGAACATTCCATATCTCCAACGAATCGGCTTGATACGTACGATTCTCCCGAAAATACTTGAGCAGAGCGTTGCGTTGAAGAAGCGCCTTATTGTATTGAACCAGATTCTCGAGATACTCTCTATCCAACTGAGAGATCACACTATCTAAGAACTTTCTACGTAAGTCGCTGCCACCATTAATGATATCGGCATCCGTTGGAGCAATGATCACAGAAGGAAACAACCCAACGTGATCAATCAACCGTTTGTACTCCTTCTTATTCTTCTTGAATTGCTTTTTACCGTCTTGCTTGAGCGCACAATACACTTGCTCATCTTCCTCCTCCTTAAAGAACGTTCCGCTTACAACCATGAAAGGCTGATCGCGCTTAATGTTCTGACTATCAATAGGATTGAGAAAACTTTTACACATGGACAAGTAATGAACCGCATCCAGAATTGAGGTCTTACCCGAACCATTGTTACCTACAAAACAGTTGAACTTCATCCCTAAAGCCAGATCGGCTCCGGAAATATTCTTGAAATTGACCAATGAAAGTTGCTTGAGATGCATGCTCCGTTAGGTTGTGGCAAATGTAACGAAACCCTTATGTCGAGCGGAATACAGCCAGTTTTTCAAGCATACTCTGCAAGGCTGTATTCAATTGAAATAATACTATTTTTGCGCTTCGAAAAAATCGAAAATGGCGAAGAAATCGAAAGAAGCAGAAAAAGACGAGGTTATTGTTGATGTTGAAGAGGTTTACTCGAAAACGGAAGACTTTATCAATACCAACCAAAATGCAATAATCGGTGCGATCGGTGTTATTGTAGCGGTAATTGTTGGTTTTTACGCCTACAACAAAGTTTATTTAGGCCCACTAGAGGAAGAAGCGCACGGACAAATGTTCATGGCAGAGCAGTATTTTCAGAAAGACAGCTTTGAGTTGGCGTTGAACGGAGACGGAAACTACCTTGGATTCTTAGACATCGCAGACGAATATGGCAGTACTTCTGCTGGAAATCTAGCGCATTATTATGCTGGCGTTTGCTACTTGAGAACGGGAGACTACGAAACTGCAATTGAGGAGCTCAATGATTTTAATGGTGCTGGCGAAATGCTTGGTGCCGTGGCTCTTGGTGCAACTGGCGATGCCTACATGGAACTGGGTGAAGTTGCAGAGGCTTTGAATTATTACGAGAAAGCAGTTGCCGCTAGCGAAAATGATTTTACAACTCCAGTTTATTTGCAGAAAGCCGGTTTTGCTGCAGAGAAAGGCGGTAATTTTGATAAGGCGATCGACTACTATACGCAAGTAAAAGAGAACTTCCCAACCAGCAATGAAGGTAGAAATGCTGAGAAGTTCATTGCTCGTGCTGAAGCAAATCTGAACTGATTTGGCCTCGGCTCTCAAAAATCTATCTTCTTACGATGCAGCATCGGTTCCTTCTGCTGAAGGAATGAGGTTTGCTATTGTTGTAAGTGAATGGAATACGGAGATTACGGAAGCGCTATTCAATGGAGCTAAGGAAACGTTGCTGAAATTCGGTGCAAAAACGGATGACATTGTTCGCAGAAATGTACCAGGAAGCTACGAGTTAACGCTTGGCGCTCAGTTGTTCGCTGAGCGAAAAGAATTCGATGCTATCATTTGCATTGGAGTGGTAATTCAAGGGGAAACGAAGCATTTCGATTTTATTTGTGATGCTGTAGGACATGGTATCACAAACCTGAATATCAAGTACAATCTACCTGTTATCTTTGGAGTACTTACTCCAAACACGATGCAACAAGCATTAGACCGTGCAGGTGGCGTGCATGGAAACAAAGGAGACGAAGCGGCCATCACAGCTATAAAAATGGCTGCACTTAAGAAAGAGTTAGAGAATTAGTATGTCGTTCGGAAGAGTAATTCTTAGCATCATATTCCCGCCTTTGGCTGTTTATGACAAAGGTTGCGGATCAATTCTGATTACCTTCATTCTTACATGTGCAGGATGGATCCCTGGGGTAATCGCTGCATTGGTGATCCTTAACAAGAACGAAAATCAATAAAGCACTCGTAGCTTTATCGTGTGATCGATACGCTTCAATTCATCTACAACGTCTGAATTGTATTCCTTATCAATATCTGTAACAAGATATCCGATCTTCTCATTGGTTTTCAAATACTGCCCTACCACGTTAATATTATAACGCGAGAAGATGTTATTGATACGTGCCATGATTCCAGGAATATTCTCATGGATATGAAGTAATCGGTGCGCTCCTTTCACCTCTGGTACTCGAATTCCAGGAAGATTGACGCTAGCAAAGCTATCTCCAGTATTAACATAATTGACCATTGCCTCTGGAACATACGCTGCTATATTCTTCTGAGCCTCAATTGTACTACCGCCAACATGAGGCGTAAGAATTACATTATCCATTCCAGTGAACAGGCATTCAAATGGCTCATCGTTTGATTTAGGTTCTTTTGGAAACACATCGATAGCTGCTCCAGCAATTTTACCTGAGACCAATGCAGATTTCAATGCGTCAAGATCTACCACCTTGCCGCGAGCGAGATTAATGAAAACGGCTCCATCCTTCATCCAACTCAACTCTTTTTTTCCGATCATTCCATCGTTTTCCGAGCGGCCATCAACATGTAGCGTAACTACATCTGATTTTTTCATGAGATCACGCAGTGACGAGGCTTTTTGAGCGTTACCCAAAGCCAATTTATCGCCTACATCGTAATACATAACATGCATTCCCAACGCTTCTGCCAATACGCTCAATTGCGAACCGATATTACCATAACCTACAATTCCGAGCTTCTTTCCACGAATCTCATAACTGCCCTTGGCCGACTTATCCCAAACACCACGATGCATTCTCACACTCTTTATATGAGTTCCGCGCATCAGCATGATCATTTCTCCTATAACCATCTCCACCACACTTCTGGTATTACTGAAGGGCGCATTGAACACGCAAATGCCTTTTTTCAAGCAAGCTTCAAGGTCAATTTGGTTGGTTCCGATACAGAAGGCACCAATTGCTAGTAGTCTATCGGCAGCATCGACCACCTTTTGAGTGATCTGCGTCTTTGAACGGATTCCGATAATATGCTTGCCTTTCACGGCTTGGCACAACTCGTCTTCACTCAAACTTCCTGGAAGAAGATCTACTTGATAACCTTCAGAACGAAGCTGCTGAACAGCATCTTCGTGAATTCCTTCGAGCAACAATACTTTGATCCTGTTCTTTGGATAGGAAATGCTCATTGGTAGTTTTTCGTTGTAAAGGATTTCATCCAAACTTGGGGCTATGTGATCTGCCTTGTCTAAGATGTTCTTGCGCTGCACGTTTTCAGTAAATGCGTGGAATTTATCCGCAATGCCAGCTGCGCGTGTCTGATAATCAGAAAAACCGTCTCCGATCATATGTATCTCACCTGGTAGTTCCATCTTTCTTAACTGATCGATCTTACCATCTGGTTTGGAGAGGTCGTTATCTCGATCGAATCCTACAATCCGTCCAGCACGATTGAATTTAAAGGTGTTGGCGAATATCCGCTCTGACGGAATATTATAACTGGACATGATCGGATCGATGAATTCCTTGAACCCGCACGAAACGATGTAAATATCATCAGCGTATTCCTTGAAGAAATCCTTATTGCGCGAAATAGAAGTTGATATTTTCCCTTTCAATCTGCGAACCAATGGTTCTAAATGATCTCTATGGGCATTCAGGATCTTCAATCGTTTCTCTAAAGATTGTGTGAAGGTTATATCTCCATCAACACCTTGATCTGTGATTCTGGCTATCTGTGCGATCTTTTCCTTTTTCTTCGGATCACCTTTCAACGAAACCTCTGCAAGTTCTTCGAACGCTTCAACCTGTGTGAGCGTACTATCAAAATCGAACACAAATGTTCTTTTCTTCTCTTCAATCATGGATTCTTAATAGAAAACGTAAAACGGTATTTCGTGCGAAACGCCAGAGTAATTATCCCAACTGGTTATATACATGTGGTAAGCTCCTTGGTTCCAAGTACTATCTACCTGAAAATACCATCCGATAGAATTGTAATCGATGGCATTATCAATCGGGTTTCTGAATGCGAAATATAGAATCGTATCCGAACCATTGGTTCTACCTACATATATGTCTGAATAGATCAATGATTGGGAATCGGTGGTTGACCCGGCAATACTAAAGCCTTGTCCAAAACCAAGAGTATCCGAAACCGCTGGGCCAGTTACATTGAACTGTGGAGGCTGAGAATCGATACTATTCACAATGCGAAACAGAACCGTGTCTTGCAACGCTTGGTTGCCCTCGATGTCAACACAGGTTAACCTAGCCTCGTAGTAGCCGTTGAAAGTGGTATCGCTCAGTTCAATCAATTCATCCAAATACCACGCTTTTGCTTTATCCGGAATTCCTCCAACGTAAATCAACGAAAAGGTTGAATCGGCACCAACGTCATTGAGTGAATCGATTCCATTTATGGTAAGCTTATACTGCAGCAATCCATTATTGTCCGTAAGCGTTGCTACCAATCTGAGGTTGTCATTCGTTGCAACAGAGCCACCCGAAGTAGGATTCTCTATAACTACTTCAGGTCGCTCAATATCAGTAGTCTGCTGGCAGGCGTTCAGTCCAAGCAGAATAACAAAAGCAAAAGGTATGATTCTATTCACGCTTCGAAGTTAATGCCGCGTTAGCAGAGCACATGAGAATTTTCAAAAATTTGTACAATCTCAGGTGTTAATTCGCAAGGCTTCGAAATCTGAGTGAATAATTTGTAACGAAATCAAAAATTCAAAGTATAACACGCAGCTAAGACTCGGTTATCATATGATGCGTAAGCTTCTAGTTTTACTTTCTATTGGATTCATTTTCGGTTCGGATGCGTTTGCGCAGGACGCGACTTTCACGCAATTCTACGCGAATAGAACCTACATCAATCCTGCCTATGCTGGAGCTGATCTTGGCCTGCGTTTTAACTTCAACTACCGTAATCTGTGGACTGCCATTCCTGGCGATTTCAGTACTTATTCTGGAGGAGTTGACATTGGCGACCCGAATATTTTCGGTGGTATCGGATTCTTGGCAAATGCCAGCAACGAAGGAGAAGGACAACTTCAGACTCAACGATACAGCATCATGTATTCGTACCGACTTATCGTTATTCCTCGCATGTTCGACCTTCACTTTGGTTTAGATGCTGCTTATATGAGCAAGGAGATAAGGGATTGGGATGCTTTCGTTTTCTCTGATCAATTGCATCCTATCTACGGAAACATCAATCCAACAAGTGTTCAACGACCAGAAAGACTTAAGGTAGAAATGCCTGACTTTAACGCTGGTATTTTGGCACGATTCAACTTTAAACCAGGAGGTGGAAAAAGTGTGAGGTCGAAAAAGACCATTGCCAATACTATAGGGTTTGCTGCGCACCACATTACTCAACCTAACGAATCATTATTAGGCAGAACAGAAAAACTACCGATCAGATTCCTCGGTCACTATAGCATGCTGGTATCGTTATCTAAGGTAAGATCGAAAAACCCTTTCTACCTCTCGCCCAACGTAATGTACGAGCACCAGAAAACCCTTTCTACATTGAATGTTGGTGTTTATGCTCTTCGAGCACCTGTAATGATCGGAGTTTGGTACCGAAATGAATTCAAATTCGAAGCGAACGACACTGACGCTTTGATGTTCAATGTTGGTCTGCGTGGTATGAACCGTAACAAGTCATTCATGTATCAGATCGGTTACAGTTACGACCTCACGCTATCTAAATTAGCTGGTTCTACTTCTGGTAGCCATGAAATAGCAGTGATCATTGAATTGACTCGAGCCGGATTCGGACAGAAATCGCGTTACGCGAAGAAACGTGCTCGTAATTGCTACAACTGGCAAGGACCACGAAGCACTCCGAAGATCTTCTAAGTTCAGTTATCAGAAAGTTATAATTCTGAATGCTGTATTGAATGGCTTTGTTGCTGCGTAAACATTAGCAAAGAATGACGTTGGATTCTGAGCATAGAACGCCATGAAATTGTCGTGCCTTTCCTGCAAGTATCCGTTTGGGAATAACGCGCTATGAATCTTCCGTATACGATTAACAGAAACTTCATTCTGCTGTTTCAGAGAGCGTGTGAACCTACTACTCCACTGTTCTAATCCTTTCTCCATGCGCGTTTGCTCTGCTTCGATTGAAGCGACCAATGAGCCATCAATTTCTTCTGCCTTCTGTTTTAAATTGGAGTAAAGTTCCGCTAGCAGTTTCTTCTCTTCAACGATGCTTACTTCCGTATCTGCCAACTCAAGAACATGTTCTTTTATCAGTTCCTCAATGGAATGAAAAAGGTCTTGAGGTAGAAGATTCAACTCTTGCAAACGCTTGTCCATTCCCGCATCGATAAGTAGGAAATGATTTCGCAATGCGAGCATAGGAAAACTAACGCCCATCTTCCCGAAATAATCCTGATACTGAAGCCAATAAGACAATTCTCCTCCGCCTCCAACGTATGTTAAATTGGGGAGAATGAACTCCTGAAACAATGGTCTTAGCACAACATTAGGACTGAATCGCTCTGGATAGTTTTCTAATTCGTTGATCAACTGCTCCTGTGTAAACCGAATGTCTGTTCGAAGAACATGAAATCCAGACTCCGTTCTCACAATTCTATTCCTTAACCCATCAGCGAGATAGAAACAGTTTATCTCGCGCGGATTGACCTGAACATGATACTCTTGAGCAATCTTCTGATTGGCATCCCGTACCAATTGATAGGGACGATTTTCAATGATATCTGCTTTAAAATACTTTATAAACGAGTATTTCAGAGACCTATCATTACTATCAATTATTACCAATCCGTATAAACTGAAAAGTTCGTTGCAGAAAAATCTTGTTGAGTCTGCTAGGTTCTCAAACCCCGTATAGGCTTTCCTGAAAAGAGCGACCATTTCCAGAGCAGCATAGTTGTTTGAAAAAACTTCTTGCAGTTGATCGCAAAACGAATTCAAACTTTCAGGGTTCATCTTGCCAGTTGCACCATTTTGATCCGCCTCCCAAACGTATTTCTTTCCGAACAGATTGAACTGACCAACTTCTGCAATATCATGGTCTTCAGAATTCATCCAATAAATAGGAACAAAATCGTTGGAAGGATACGCCTGGCGAAGCTCTTCCGCAAGATTTATGGTGTGTAGGATCTTGTAAATGAAATACAGCGGGCCAGTAAAGATG
>JAGYJL010000053.1 GCA_018402015.1 Flavobacteriales bacterium
TACGTCCGAAACCATAAAGCACTACATCTTGCGGAGCTGATGGTTCACGACCATCGGCTACCATTGTGCCAATAGTTCCTCCTAAAAAGGTCTCGATGGTTTCACCCTTGGTGCGGGCTTCTAACCACTCATGTGTCAATTTTCCAAGGTCGATTTTGGCAGGTGCCAAATTCATGCTTACCAACCCTTGGGCAACTTGGAGACTATCGAAAATGGTGATCGGTTTCCGCACCATTTTACGAGCATATTCGTGGTGGGACAAGATTTCTCCCACGTTGCAATCATGCAACTGCTGGCGAAAAATGACCAGTTCAACGGCTCGGTCAAAACGCAAAGTTCCGACAATAGACATCAACTGGATAGCGGCCTTCTCTCGGCCGATCCAATTGTTCAACTCTGCCTCAAAAGTCCCTTTGGAATTTGAAGCAATCGTATCAATACTCATGAAAATGGATTTGTGGTTAGATTATCCTAGATATGCTTTCAGCAGTTTGCTGCGCGAAGTGTGACGCAGTCTTCTGATAGCTTTTTCCTTTATCTGACGAACACGCTCTCTAGTAAGGTCGAATTTTGCTCCGATCTCTTCCAAGGTCAAACCGTGGTTCATTCCAATTCCGAAGAATAGTTTTACCACGTCTCTTTCGCGCTCTGTAAGTGTAGAAAGTGAACGCTCAATTTCTTTTTGAAGCGATTCGTTCATCAGCGTGCTATCGGCACGTGGCGAATCGTGATTCACTAATACGTCCAAAAGGCTGTTGTCTTCTCCTTGAACGAATGGTGCGTCCATTGACACGTGACGCCCGGAAACGCGCATTGTATCAGCAATTTTCTCTTCTGGAATCTCTAGAACTTCAGAAAGTTCCTCAGCAGATGGCTCGCGCTCAAACTCCTGCTCCAATTTAGAAAAAGCCTTGTTGATCTTGTTTAAAGAACCTACTTGGTTCAAAGGCAAACGAACAATTCTTGATTGTTCTGCCAATGCTTGAAGAATCGACTGACGGATCCACCAAACAGCGTAAGAAATGAACTTGAAACCACGTGTTTCATCAAATCGCTGTGCTGCTTTGATCAATCCCAGGTTTCCTTCGTTGATCAAATCCGGTAGGCTCAATCCTTGATTTTGATATTGCTTGGCAACAGATACAACGAAACGAAGATTGGCCTTTGTCAATTTCTCCAAGGCAGCCTGATCACCAGCTTTAATTCGCTGCGCCAGAATTACTTCCATGTCCGCAGTGATAAGATCTTCCTTGCCAATTTCCTGAAGATATTTGTCAAGTGAAGCACTCTCACGATTAGTTATCGATTTGGTGATCTTAAGTTGTCTCATATTGTCTGTTTCAGTTTAGTGATCAATCGGCTTTTTACACCGACCCCAAAAAGGGCTGCGAAGATACGCAGAATGCCCGTTTTATACAATATAAATGCGAACAGCCTAGTACCTACCGATAATTGAACGGAAAACGTGCGTATTTGTTTCTTTAACGAAAGAAAAAGGGGCGCCCTTTTCAGAAACGCCCCCATCAACCAACCTATCCCACTTCTTCCCTACATGCCAAACCCGTAATAGGCGGTCAATCCGTTGGGGTACACTCCCTCAATTAATACCCCACCGTCTTTCTTGCTCAAAGCACTCATCACGTCTGTTGCTGATTGCACTGGTTTTCTATCCACTCTTGTAATGATGAATCCTTCCTTGATTCCTGCTCCTTTCAGTTTTCCATTGCTTAGGTTCCGCACTTGTAATCCGCTACGAAGCCCGAGTTTGTTCAATTGTTCTGAACTAAGCGGTTGCAGATCGGCTCCGAATTGAACCATCAGGTCAGCTTCCTTAGAGATCAATTCTGTGTCACCATTTCTGTTGCGAAGCTCCACATCGAATTTGCGTAATTCATCGTCTCTGAGAACTGTGATCTGCGCAACATCGCCAGGACGGTATTCCCCTATCTTTTCCTGAAGTTCTGGCACATTCTTCACTTTCAATCCATTCACGGCAACAATGATGTCACCTTCCCTGATTCCAGCATCATGAGCCGCGCCATCTTTCGATAATCCGTTTACGTAAGCGCCTTCCGACACACTCAGACCTTTTTCAGACGCCAGTTTTCCATTCAGATCACGGATACTCACACCAATAAATGCACGCTGCACCGTTCCGAATTCCAGAATATCATCCACCACTTTTCGGGCAATATTCACAGGAACTGCAAACGAATAGCCGGCATAGCTGCCAGTTGTGGAAGCAATGGCCGTATTGATGCCAATAAGCTCTCCACGTGTGTTGACCAAGGCACCTCCACTGTTACCCGGATTTACGGCTGCATCGGTCTGAATGAAGCTTTCTATGGCCAATTCTTCTCTGAGAATGTTAATGTTTCTGCCTTTGGCACTCACAATTCCTGCTGTAACGGTTGAGTTCAGATTGAAGGGATTTCCAACTGCCAATACCCACTCGCCCACTTGTACATCTTCCGAATTACCGTAAGGAATGTAGGCCAAACCTTCTTCATCAATTTTAAGCAATGCAAGGTCGGTGTTTGGGTCAGTGCCAAGCACTTCGGCCCTGTAGCTGCGCTGGTCGTCAAGCACAACTTCCACCTCATCGGCATTGTTCACCACGTGGTTATTCGTTAAGATGTATCCATCGCCAGAAATGATCACGCCAGAACCACTACCTTGTTGAACCTGAGGTTGCATTCCACGGTCGAAAAAAAACTGATAAAACGGGTTAGCGCTGGAAACACCACTTCTCACAACCTTGGTTTTGATGTGCACCACGGAATGGATGGAATTATTGGCCGCTTCCACAAAATTTACGCTGCCTTCTGGAGCAGCCATCGGGTAATTTACCCGTTGAACCGGAGCAGTGTAAACCTGCTCAACGATCGTTCCATTCTTCTTGTCTAGATACGCGTACGTTCCTACCGAAACAATTGCTCCTGTAAGAGCCGCCACTATCACTCCTATTACGTTTTTCATTGCTGCTTCGATTTTGATTTAACTTTGGTTTTCTATTTCCCGTTGCCGAGAGGTTTCAAAATTAACGCCACCAAAATCCGATCGTTGTATCCAGTTTTCTAAAAAATGTTAATCCCATTTAGCAAATACCACGGCACAGGTAACGACTTTGTGATGATAGACAATCGCGAACTCGGCCTAGAGCTTTCACAAACTCAAATTGCGCAACTCTGCAATCGAAGATTCGGAATTGGTGCCGATGGCCTCATTCTGCTTGAAGTTGAAGAACGGACAGTCCGTATGGTTTATTTCAACTCCGATGGCGCGCCAAGCAGCATGTGTGGAAATGGAGGCCGTTGCTTCGTGGATTTTGCCCAGAATCTGAATGTGCTTCGCGATAACGGCTCTTTCATGGCAGTTGATGGTTTGCATGATTTCAAAATGGAGCATGAACTCGTCAGTTTGAAAATGGGTGATGTTTCTTCGATTGAAGTACTGGGCGATGCGGTTTACCTTGATACCGGATCTCCGCATTATGTGACAATGGTTGACGAAGTACTTGACATTGATCTGGTTGCTGATGCACGAAAAGTGCGCTATAATGATCGCTTCGCGGAGAAAGGCACCAACGTCAATTTTGTGGAAATGATGGATGGAACGGCCCACATTCGAACTTACGAGCGTGGCGTAGAAGACGAAACGCTTTCCTGTGGAACAGGTGCCACGGCTTGTGCTATTGCCATGCACCATTTAGGAAACGTGTCTGAAACAACTGTTCCGATAAAAGTGTTGGGCGGAAAACTGAGCATTTCCTTCAATCCACAGGCTGATGGTTCGTATACTGATATTTGGTTGACCGGCCCCACCGCGCACGTATTTGACGGAACCATTGTATTGCCCGCATGATCTATTCTCTTTTAAAAGGTGAAAAGGTGACATTGCGTGAGATGCGCGATGATGATCTGGAACGGATTCATGATTGGGAAAACCGTTCTGAATTATGGTACTTGGGTGACGTGCACGAACCGTTGACAAAGGCCGAAATCTCCAATTTCATTAACCATTCAACAGGCGATATTTACACGGATGGACAACTGCGATTGATGATTGATGATGCTGATAGAACCTTAGGGTGCATCGACCTGTTCGAATTCGATAAATTCAACCTTCGAGCTGGCGTAGGAATTCTTATTGCCGAACCTGAAGACCGAAAAAACGGTTACGCAAAGGAGGCGCTCAGTCTTTTAACGAATTACTGCTTTGAGGTGCTGAACCTGAGGCAATTGTTCTGCCACATAACCGTTGACAACAAGGCAAGTTTGCAATTATTCAAAACTTGTGGATTTGAACAATCGGGTATCAATCGAGATTGGATGAAGAAAGGAAATGTGTTTCTTGACGCAGTGTTTTTGCAAAAGCTGAATGGCTAAGAAAAAGAGTTCGAAAAAAGGAGTTCCGTGGAAGAAAATCACGGCAATTGTGGTGGTCATCATCGTTTGTTTGGGTGGTGTTTCCGCATGGGAACTTTACTCCATGATCTACCGGTCTAACGTGGGTTTCAAGGCTGACGAGAAATATTTCTACATCCCAACAGGCTCAGGATTTCAAGATGTTTCAAATGCGCTGGTTCAGCAGGGAATCATTATCAACCAAACAACGTTTGATTGGGTTTCGGAACAAAAAAAATATAAGCTTAATGTGAAGCCTGGTCGTTACTTGTTGGAAAACGGCATGAGCAACAACGAACTGGTCAATTTGCTCCGTTCAGGAAACCAAGAACCGGTTATGGTTACTTTCAATAACGTTCGTTTTAAGGAAGAACTGGCCGGAAAAGTGGGCAAGTTCATTGAAGCCGACAGCACGGAGATCATCAACCTTCTCAACAGTAATTCATTCGTTTCCAAGTACGGTTTCAACACCACAACGTTCCTCACTATTTTCCTTCCTAACACTTACGAATTCTGGTGGAACACTTCTGCGGAGCAATTTGTAGAACGGATGACCACTGAGTACAAGAAATTCTGGACAACAGAACGGAAACAGAAAGCCAAAATTCTGGGATTGAGTCAATCTGAAGTGAGCATTCTAGCTTCGATCGTTCAAAAAGAAACCAACAAGACCGATGAAAAACCCACCGTTGCAGGTGTTTATCTAAACCGTTTGAAAAAAGGCATGTTGCTTCAGGCCGATCCGACTCTGGTTTACGCAAACCGCGATTTTGAAGCGAGGCGCGTACTAAACAGCCACAAAGCGATTGACTCGCCCTACAACACCTACAAATACAAAGGATTACCGCCTGGCCCGATTTGCCTGCCAAGTATTGAAAGCATCGATGCGGTGCTCAACGCCAAATCGCACAATTACTTGTATTTCTGTGCCAAGGCAGACAATTCCGGTTACCATTCCTTTGCCAGCACCTACTCTCAGCATCTTCAGAATGCACGCGAGTTTCAGCGCGAATTGAACCGAAGAAAGGTCTACCGATAACCTTTGACTTTCTTCTTTAACCAAGCGTTTTCGAATTTTTCTTTGAGCCTTCGCGCCTTTGCGTGAACCACTATCTTCGCCCAAAATCAAACACAATGGCACTCCCGATCAGATTCGGAACAGACGGATGGCGCGCTATGATCGCCAAGGAATTTACAGTTGAAAATGTAGCCCGTGTAGCGCAAGGAACGGCTAATTGGGTACAAGAGCAGAATCTACCACTGGTAGCGGTTGTAGGCCATGATTGTCGGTTTGGAGGCGAACTGTTCGCTGAAACCACGGCAAAGGTTTTTCTACAGAATGGATTTGAAGTGCATTTGGCCGATGGACCTGTTACTACGCCTATGGTTTCGCTGGGTGCTAAGGAACTGGAAACAGGCATCGGGGTAATTATCACTGCCAGCCATAACCCACCAAGCGACAACGGTTACAAGCTGAAAGGAAACCACGGAGGTCCGTTGCTGGAAGCAGATGTGAAAGCGGTGGAGAAACTCATTCCGGATGAATATGAATTTGAATTGGATGCGATCGATCTGGATAGTTATCGTGAAACGGGAAAACTGAAAACGGCAGCGTTGGAAAACCTATACGTTCATAAAGTCGAGGCCAACTTCGACCTCGATGCCATACGAAATTCAGGATTGGAATTCGCATACGATGCGATGTATGGTTCTGGACAATACGTGATGAGGAGACTTTTTCCAGACATCACCTTTCTGCACTGCGAGCGTAACCCGCTGTTCGATGGCATTTCACCAGAACCGATCCTTAAAAACCTTGGCGAGTTTGCCGAGGTCATTCAGCTTTCAGGAGACATTGATTGTGGTCTGGCAACCGATGGTGATGCTGATCGCATAGCCCTTTTCGATCATGAAGGAAATTACGTTGACAGTCATCATATTCTTCTCTTGCTCATTCATTACTTACATAAAGTGAAAGGTTGGAACGGTCGTGTTGGAACGGGATTTTCATCTACAGTAAAGATCAATCAGTTATGCGAGAAGTATGGATTGGAATTAGATATCGTCAAAATAGGATTCAAACACCTGTGTGGAATCATGATAACCGAGGATGTGTTAGTGGGTGGCGAGGAAAGTGGTGGCATTGCTGTAAAAGGTCATATTCCTGAACGTGATGGTATTTGGAATGGGCTGATACTTTGGGAATTCATGGCAAAGTCTGGCAAAAGTCTGAAAGAACTTATTCAGGAAATCTACGATCTGGTAGGTGAGTTTGCCTTTGAGCGCAACGATCTGCGCATTGCGCAATCATTGAAAGAAGAAATTGTAGCCAATTGCGAAGCGGGCAGATACGACCATTTCGGACCGTACAAAGTTCAGCGAATTGATGATATGGACGGCTGGAAATATTGGCTTTCAGATCACGAATGGGTCATGATTCGCCCTTCAGGAACGGAGCCTGTACTGAGAACTTATGCCGAGGCAAAAACGCGCGAAGATGCGCTAGCTATTTTGCAGGCTTGTCGCGCTCAGATCGGGGCGTGAGAATGCTTTTCAAAATTCCTGATGCTCGTACTCTGATCAAGTCCGAACCTTTTGCTTCCACAATAGTCCAATCAACTCTTCCCAGTGCTGAACCTTCTGCATATGCTTTTTCCGTGAGAACCATCGGAACATCTGTTTGAGCAGCAAGCGCTTTCTGAACATCTTCAGAGTAGACAACGATATGGGTAAGTCTCTTTTTAAGTGCGCTGAATTCTTCAGTCAGATCAAGAGTATCCAACATTTCGGAAGTTACCATCGACCCAACCACCAGAACCTCCACTCGATTCTTAGAGTCTGTAAGACCTGTAACGTATTCTGCCAGTTCCGTGTCTGATGTGGCTTGTTCGTGCTTAGCTGGATTTTCGCTTGTTTGAGGAACATCGCGTCCAGCGGTTTCAACAGACCCAACAGTATCACCTTCAAGCTCTATCCAAGTAAGGAAGTCTTGGTCTCGCCAAGAGCGTGAAAAACTCAGAATGGCTTTTTGCTAAAACCACTTTTTCTCTTCGCTTTCTTCAACCGCCTTTTGTTTCTCTGAGAAAACAATGAAAACGTCTGTTTTCTTAGTGTATTTGTTCCAAGCGCTTAGCTTACTGGAAGTACCATCTAAATGCTTTCGAATATCATCCCCAACAAATAGAACTCGACATTTTCTGCTTCGCTCCCTATTGTACTCCTTAGCTCTTTAACGTTGATGCTGTTATTCGGAGCTTGCGCTTGTGAGTTTAACGTAAGAGCCGAAATAAGAATTATCAGAGTCAAGATATGCTTCATAGTGTTTGGTTATTGATTCAATTCCAAACCTACGGCATCGCTACCGTTAATGAAATAGCCAAAAACAGTCAATCCGATGGTGTACATCACCACATCAACAATATCGGCAGTGGCATTTGCCGTAACAGACGGTAAATAAATCTCAAAATACACGGAATAGACAAGTAACACTGGCAACATATGCCAAGTGGTCAAGCGATAATTCGGCCAGAAAAAACGGTATGCGGCCAAACCCAAAGTGAGCACAATGGGCAAGCAAAGCAAGTCGTCCAAATAACTGTGAATAAGAGGAATGAAAATGCCAAATCCTTTTTCCAAAATCTGATTGACGGTGGCTAGTACGACAGCCAACAGAAAAACCGGATTTGAAAGTGTTTTTCTCATCCTGAAAAAGTGGTTACAAACCAAAGGAAAGCCCAAGCGATGGCCGCAAAAATGGCGTGTAATGCCCAACCGGTCTTCCGAACCATGATCATTAGAAAACTATCATTTTCGCGAACTCTGAAAAAATCGTTTTCTCTGAAAACCCGTTCTTTTTCCTCGCGGACTTCTTTTTCTTGCAAAGATCTCGGGTCCAGATATTCATTACAATGCCCACAACGGTCTGTGGGTTGCTTTTCCCAGGTGGTCCACTCACCACAATGCGAACATTTCTTCTCGGATTTCATAGAAAAGGAATTGGTCAAAAGTAATGCCCACACGTAACTTTGACGAACAATATTTCCTTTCTTCGGTTTATCAGCCACAACCAATTACGAATCATTTAATGAAGACCGCTCTTATTGCATTTTTTTCATTGATCACGTTATCGGTAGCGGCTCAAACCGGAATAGTGCAGGGTAGGATCTCCGATGCCAATACCAACGAACCAATACCATTTGCAAACGTCATCCTTCAAGGCACCACCATAGGAGCCTCTTCGGATCTTGATGGTAATTACGAGATCACAGGAGTAAAGCCCGATCTGTATAACGTTGAGGTTTCGTTTCTTAGTTACAAAAGCGTAGTAGAATACGAGGTTCAGGTTTTCAACAACAAGCCTGCGTTGGTCAACTTCAAACTCGAGGAAGACAGCAAAACCTTGGATGCTGTAGTGGTAAAGGCCAATCCATTCGAGAAAAAAGAGGAAAGCCCGGTCTCACTCCGTACCATTGGTGTAAACGAGATCGAGCGGAATCCAGGCGGTAACCGAGATATCTCCAAAGCATTGCAATCACTGCCCGGTGTAGCCAGTTCGGTTGCTTTCCGTAACGATATCATTATCCGTGGAGGCGCACCGAACGAAAACCGCTTCTACTTGGATGGCATCGAGGTTCCCAACATCAACCACTTTGCTACCCAAGGTGCTTCTGGTGGCCCAGTAGGATTGATCAACGTGAATTTCATCCGTGAAGTTGAGTTCTTCTCTGGCGCTTTTCCTGCCAACCGAGGCAACTCGCTCAGTTCTGTTCTCAATTTCAAAATGAAGGACCCGCGCCAGGACCGCATCGGAGGAAATTTCACGCTCGGAGCCAATGATGCTGGAATCACGATTGAAGGGCCGATCGCACCTGGCCATTCCTTCATGTTCTCATACAGGAGAAGTTACTTACAACTGCTGTTCTCAGTTCTGGGATTGCCGTTTCTACCAACGTATGATGATTTCCAATTGAAGTACAAGGCACGCATCAACGATAAGAACGAAATTGTAGTAGTGGGTTTGGGGGCCATAGATCAATTCAAACTGAACCTTTCTGATGACCTTGATGAGGATCAGAAACGAATTGTAGACGTACTTCCTGTAAACAATCAATGGAACTACACATTAGGAGTGAACTGGAAGAATTATCGCGAAAAAGGTTACTCAGAATTGGTTGTAAGCCGAAACATGCTGAACAACAACGCTTTTAAGTATGCCGACAATATTGAGGCCGACACCAACCTGATACTTGACTACAAAAGCCAGGAAATTGAGAACAAAGTGAGGTTTGAGAACAACTGGCGAGATAAGGGTTGGAAGATCAATTATGGCGTGTTATACGAATTTGCACGATACAACAATTCCACATTCAATAGGGTCAGTTTACCAGATGGTCAACTTTTCGATATAAACTATGCATCCTCAATAGACATCCACAAATGGGGTGCTTTCGGACAAGTGAGTCGCTCGTTCGTATCCGGAAGACTTCTTCTTTCGTTGGGCGCACGAGTAGACGGAAACAGCTACTCCACGCAAATGGCCAAAACATATGAGACCTTCTCTCCCCGCTTTTCGGTATCCTATGCTTTCAACGACAATTTCAACCTGAACGCCAATGTCGGTCGGTACTTTCAACTTCCTCCTTACACTTCTCTCGGATTTAGAGACAACAGCGGTACGCTTGTCAATCGTGAGAATGGGTTGAAATACATTGCATCTAACCATGGGGTTTTAGGTTTTGAATACATCAACCAGATAGGACTAAAGGTTTCTGTAGAAGGTTTCTTCAAGTATTGGCAAGATTATCCGTTCATTTTGCGAGACAGCATTTCGTTGGCCAACCTCGGTGCCGATTTCGGAGTTATCGGCAACACAGAAGTAAGCTCAGAAAACGATGGCCGAGCATACGGAGTTGAACTCCTTGTTCAGCAAAAATTATGGAAAGGTTTCTACGGAATATTGGCCTACACGTGGGTAAGGAGTGAATTCCAAGACCGAAACGGTGATTTTGTCCCTTCTGCCTGGGATGCACAGCATTTAATCTCCCTAACAGGTGGTAAGAAATTCAAACGTAACTGGGAAATCGGAGCCAGATGGAGATTCACCGGTGGTTCTCCTTACACACCGGCCGATGTAGAGACATCAGCACTTATTCCTGTATGGAACATTAACCGAAGTGGTGTTGCCGATTTTTCGCAGCTGAACACCGAACGATTGAAGCCGGCACATTTCCTTGATATTCGGGTTGACAAGAAATGGTTCTTCAAGAAGTGGGCACTCAATATATACATCGATGTTCAGAATGTGTATGCGTTCAAAGCCCAACAGCCTCCACAGCTTATTCAGCAGACCGATGCAAACGGAAATGCACTTATAGACCCGAACGATTCTTCGCGCTACTTGCTTCAGTCGGTTGCTAACACCACCGGAACAGTAATTCCCTCATTCGGAATAATTGTAGAACTATAAAAAAGGGCGACTCAGTTGAGTCGCCCTTTTCATTACCATTTGGAGGCCTTTTAGTTTCCTCTCTTCGAAGAACTGCTCTTAGAAACACCTAACTTACCAGCAGCACTTGAGGATGATGTAGTTCTACCAGAACTCTTAACTGAGCTTGAACTTCTAGTTGGCTGTGAACTGCTTACCCTTGAAGATGGGCTTGCGGTAGGTTTAGAAACCGTGTTCCTAGAAGACGAACTAGAAGTAGGTTTTGACACTGAACTTCTAGAACTTGAACTTGGTTGAGTTCTCGCAGTTGAGGTTCTGCTGCTTGTTGGAGCTTTAGAAACTGAATTTCTACTTGTTGAAGAACTGACAGCACTTCTTGAAGGCGCGGCTTGACGCGTACTTGCGGAACTGCTTGGCCGAGACGCACTCGAAGCATTTACGTTACCACGAGACTGCGAATAGGTTGCTGCTCTCGTTGAGCTAGTAGAGGGTGCTACTCTGTTGTTCGTGCTGGTTCTAACTGGCGCAGATTGCACTGTTCTAGGTTGCGTAGCCACTGGCTTTCTTACTTCGCTTGCTCGTTGGATGCTACGTCCTGAGTTGGCATTTGGTACGGTCTGAGTTTGACGCGATCCGTTGTTAGTCCGAAAGTTGGTAGAGTTTACAGCAGCGCGCTGATTCGATACAGCTGCGCGGTTCAGGTTAGAGGGTCTTGGACTTGCGTCTGCAGTGGTTACAGTCCTTCTACTTCTTACCATAGGAACTTCACCTCTACCAGCAGTTTGGGTATATCTGTGGTGCACCCTTCCATAACCAGCAGGCGGTCTGTAAGTGTGGCCAATTGTAGCATAACATGGTCGTATATTCTGAACGTATGGTCGGTAGTATGTGTAGCGAATTGGCGTGTAGAACTGACGGTACGGATTGGTTCTTACAAAGCAAAGGTTGATCGCTGGTCGAGCAAATGCTACGTAGAATGGTCTGTACACGAAGTACGGATTCCAAGTATTGATGAAACCTGTGTGGTACGCGTAATGGCCGTAACTGTTGTAATGCACATACAGCCCACCTACTTGACACACTCTGCGATCGCGATAGCTGATCCGTACATCTCCGATCTGGCTAACGCGTCCGTAGTAATCATACCACACTTGAACGTTCTCTACTTGAATAACCGCTCCGAAATCGTCATACTGGACAAACGGATTGTAGTTGTAGCCTGAATTGAAGGTCACATTAACGTATCCATTGCTTAGCGTGGTAGACTGCTGATTTTGTGGCAAGTAAAAATCAAATTCTCCATCCGGATACACAGAAAAAGTCACTCCCATCTCATCAAAGACAAAAGCATCTGCGTAGCTGTTAATGTTGGCGTGACCAAAGCCATGTGCCATTGAAACAGACACCAGACCGAAAACGCCTGCGAGTAATAAGGTTAGCTTTTTCATGATTTCCAGTTTTAGATTAATGATTTGACGTGTTACAAACCAAGATAATGCCAAACTGAAAACCGAGTTCAAATCAATGTAAAACCTACCTTTACGAGATGTTCCAAAGGCTATTATTTTCAGGTCTATTACTACTGTTGGTAAACGCATCTTGGGCGCAATCCGACCCTTCTACTTTTAAAATATATCGAGACACTATTATCAAATCAAGAGCAATTGGTCTTGGTTCTGGAACTGCTGCGCTTTGGGTGGGGTCGGTTGTTGGTCTTAATGAGCTTTGGTATGCAAATGAGCCCCGTTCTAAATTTCAGCTTTTTGATGATAGTAGAGAATGGATGCAAATGGACAAGGCAGGCCACTTCTTTACCAGCTACGCCATTGGTTACTACTATATAGATTTTATGCGATGGTCTGGATTCAATCGAAAAACGAGCATTTGGGTAGGCGGTTTTATGGGTAGTTTTTATTTGGCCGGAATTGAGATTTTAGACGGATTTTCTGCTGCTTGGGGGTTTTCTCTAAGCGATTTCACGGTCAACACTGCTGGGTCGTTTGCTGTAATACTCCAAGAATTAGCTTGGAACGAGCAGCGGATAACACCAAAGATCTCGTTTCATCAAACCCGTTACGCGCAGTACAGACCCAACTTGCTTGGCGATAGCTTCTCATCTCAAATGCTGAAAGATTACAATGGTCATACCTTTTGGCTTTCGGCCAACATACATTCCTTTCTAAAAGAGGAAAGTAAGTTTCCACGTTGGCTTAACGTGGCTGTGGGCTTCGGAGCAGATGGAATGATAGGTGGTTTGGACAACCCAAAATTCGATAGCGATGGGAACGAGCTGCCGAATTTCATCCGACACCGGCAGATTTATCTGTCTTTAGACGTTGATCTTACCAAGATCAGAACCAAGAAAAAATGGCTTAGAACAATTTTCAAGGCCGTAAACCTGATCAAACTTCCGTTTCCTACTGTAGAGTTCAACTCTATTCAAAAGGTCAAGTTTCATCCAGTTTATTTTTAGGCGTGTTCAAGGTAGGAGAAAAAGTGCGTTACCTTGATGATGTTGGCGAAGCCACTATCATCAAGATCATTGATTCAAAAACGGTCATTCTAGAAGATGAATACGGTCTTACGCATCCACATCCGATCAACAAACTGGTTCCTGCCGAACGAGACCACGTTCCTTCAAAGCCTGCTGTTTCAGTACCGATTTCAGAAGCTCCAAAACCAACGCCACAGGTAAAGATCAGCCACACGGCTTCGCATCCTTTACCAGAATTATCATTGGTTTTCGCCTCCACCAATACCAAAAAACCAGAAAGTGGTGACCTAGACCTGCTGTTCTGCAACAATTCCAAGTATCACCTCCTAATTAACGTGGCAGCCAAGGAGAACGAAGAATGGTTCAGTCTGTATCATGGCGAAATAAACCCGAAATCAGACCAACTGATCCAATCTTTACGGAGACAGGATGTAGGGTCGGTCAGTAACCTGAGTGTGGATGTCGTTTTCTTCGCTAAAGCGGGATATGAATATCGAAAATCTATTTCTTGCACGGCCAAGGTCAAAGCAACCCGCTTCGTGAAATCAGGAAACTATCAATTGTACGAAGGAATAGAGAATCCGGCCATTGCCATTCCTGTGGAACAGGAGAGAACTGTTCCGGTACAACCTCCTGCAGCAATTACGCGAAAAGCATTGAAGCAAGTTCAAAAACCAACTTTACCGATACACGAAGAGGAGATTGACCTACACCTGGAGGAGATTTTAGGAACCGACCCGATGGATATGCCCGACCATGAGAAGTTCCTGACTCAAATGCGGCATTTCGAGCGTAAATTGAACCATGCTTTAACGCACAGGTACGTTCAAATCACCTTCATCCATGGCGTTGGTACAGGTCGATTGAAGGAAGCTATCAGGCAAGAACTTTCCGAATATGGTCTTCCGTTTGAAGACGGCCCGTTTCATAAATACGGAGTTGGGGCAACTGTGGTACGCCTTCACTGACTTACACTAACTTTGCACTGCAAATCGGCCTACCGCTCTTTCGGGGGAGGAAAGTCCAGACAGCATAGAGCACCGCACCGTTCGCAAGCACGGGTGTTGAGGGAGGAATTCCTTGGCAACAGCAAGTGTCACAGAAAATAACCGCTCCGATTTATCGGTGTAAGGGTGAAAATGTGAGGTAAGAGCTCACGTGTTCCGGTGGTAACATCGGAATGGGACAAACCTTGCGGGCTGCAAGACCAAATAGGTCAGGATCTAAGAGTTGCTCGCTCTTTCCTGATGGGTAGGTTGCATAGATAAATGGTAGGCTAAAACAGGATCTGGCTTACGGGTTTGCACAAAACGGCCTTTGATGGGAAATCATCAAAGGCCGTCCATTTTAGTGGTGTTGATGTTAACGGATGGTCAAGTAGTACGCAGTCTGCAGTCCGCATCGCCTATTCGCTTATTTTTGCTCATCATCAATTCAAAAACATGAAGTTCATTTACTCTTTAGGCCTGTTGCTTTTCTCGTTCGTAGGAATTGCACAGGAACAGCCAACTCCAAACGATAATAGCAGAAATAGTCTTGATCCAGCGCTTGCTCCATTTTACCATGGAGTTGCATCTGGCGACCCTTTGCCGCAAGCAGTTATTATATGGACAAGAATTACGCTGAGCGAAACAGACCCGATTTCGGTTAACTGGAGAATGGCAACCGACACGCTGTTCTCTAATGTTGTTGCTAGTGGAACCGCAACTACAGACTCAAGCGCTGATTGGACAATAAAGGTTGATGTTACAGGCTTGAATTCAGACACGTGGTATTATTATGATTTTGAGTATAACGGAGGACGTTCGTTGATCGGTAGAACCAGAACTGCACCAGTTGGTGGTGTAGATCATCTTCGGTTCGGAGTTGTTTCCTGCCAGAGCTACGAACACGGATTCTACCATGCCTACAAGGAAATGGCAACAAGGAACGACATGGACTGTATTCTTCATCTAGGAGATTACATCTACGAGTACGAAACAGGTGGTTATTCTTCAAACATTTCTGGCAGAACGAATGAACCAGCAAACGAAATCATCAACCTGAGCGATTATCGAATGAGATACTCGCACTACAGACTCGACCCCGACCTTAGAGCTGCACACCAACAATATCCGTTCATAATTATTTGGGATGACCACGAGACCGCAAATAACTCATACAGAGATGGAGCAGGAAATCATACCGAAGGCTCAGAAGGATTGTGGGTAGACAGGAAGGCCTATGCCATTCAAGCCAACACAGAATGGTTACCCGTTCGAGTTCCTGACCCAAGCGATCCTGAAAAACGATACAGAGATTTCAGCTTCGGAGATCTTGCCCAACTTGAAATGCTTGATACCCGTTTGTACGACCGCGATGAACAGGGTTCTGGAACGGACACCGATCGGAATCTTTTAGGTTACGAACAACGTCATTGGTTGTACGATAATCTGAGCAATTCAACTGCACAATGGAAAGTTATCGGACAACAGGTTATGGTTGCTCCTTTAACAGCATTTGGAATTCCTGTAAACAACGATCAATGGGATGGATACCCAGCAGAACGAGACAGTCTGTTTGACCATTTGGTTACCAATGGCATAGACAATACGGTTATTTTAACTGGCGATATTCACACTTCATGGGCCAACGATCTTCCTGGCGATAATTACGTTGCAAGCACGGGCGATGGATCTGTGGGCGTTGAGTTTGTCGTTACTAGCGTTACGTCTTCCAGTTTCCCAATTCCGGTGGGGCAGAACCTGATCATATCGCTCAACCCACACATTAAATACGCAGATCTAACTCAGAAAGGCTACCTCATTCTTGACCTGACAGCGCAGGCCGCCCAATCTGATTGGTATTATGTTTCCAATGTTACGCAACCAACTTTCACCTCTTCTTGGGGAGCAGGATGGCTCACTAACGATGGAGACAATCATCTGAGTCAAGCATCACAGCCAGCTGTGGCCGGAACTTATCCTCCACTTGCCCCAGTGCTCAACCCTTCAACAGGAGTGAATGTATTTGAGAATCAGGAACCAGTAATTCTAAGCGCATATCCCAATCCATTCCTAGACAGGTTCGTTGTTCAATTCAACATGTTTGAAGATGGACCAATAACGATACAATTGGCGGATATGACCGGAAAAGTGATTATAAATACAGATTTGGGATCACAACCCTCAGGTCTTCACTACTTGGAAGTTGAAGCAGCTTCTGCGGCAACTGGAATATACGTGGTAAGTATTCAGACCAGATCAGGTGTCGTATATCGAAGAATCATGAAATCGAATTGATGATGTTTTGATTTTGCGATTGAATATCGTTACTTGGTTGATTGAGTTTGATTGTTGAATGCGTTAGCATTCGGAAAGGATGGGTCAAGAAATAGATAAGTACAAGTTACTCGGCAACGAGCAGGTTCTGATTGAACATGAGGGGCCTGTGGATAAACAGGTGCTGCTTGACACGCTTCCAAAAATCGAAGATGCTCTTGATGTCGAAGGAGTTTCCAAGCAGAAGAAGCGTAAGATCGTCAACATTGCCATCGAGACACTTCAGAACCTTCAGCTGCATTCGTTTCCGATGAATGGACACAGCTACGCATTTCAACCGTTGTTCATTGTGGCGAAAGGCGAAGACCAGATAACCATTACCATAGGAAACCTCGTAGCCAACGATGAGCGTTTCGTATTAGAAGACAAGATCAACAAGATCAATAGTTTGAACGATGAGGAGATCAAATTCCTCTATGGAGTTATTATGAAGCAAACGGTGGTTAAATTCTCTACCAAAGGAGGTGCTGGGCTTGGTCTGATAGACATGAAGAAAAAGTCGGGAAATCCGTTGGATTATGCATTCCAACAAGTAGACGACAAAGTATCTTACTTCAATTTGAAGGTCAGCGTTCTAGCAGACTAAGATTGAACCTCATCAGGCTTTTTGAGTTCATTCACTTTCCATCCCATGTAACCGAACAACACGGTCATCAATGGACTGATGATGTTGAAAAATGCAAATGGCAGATACGTTCCTGTTGCAACACCAAGAACACCAGCATGGTACGCTCCGCACGTGTTCCAAGGAACCAAGGCAGAGGTAACCGTTCCGCTATCTTCCAATGTTCTACTCAGATTCTCAGG
>JAGYJL010000054.1 GCA_018402015.1 Flavobacteriales bacterium
AGGCATTCAACGATGATTATGTTGTATTCAATCAAGATGGCAGTGCTAACAAATGGGAGTGGTTCTACGGAGAAGATGGTGGAAGCACTGGCTGGGAATCAATGAGAATGTTCAACTTTGAAAATGGTTTCTCGGAAATTGATGAGGTTGTTTCTCCGTCTTACGACCTAAGTACTTTGAGTAGCCCAACGCTGCAGTTCAGATATTCTGGAGCAGCAGTTGATAACACACCAGATGACCAGTTAAGAGTTATGGTATCTGATGATTGTGGTGAGACTTGGTCTACAAGAGAAACCATGTCTGGTTTTGAGTTAACGAATGCTGGATTGGTACCTGATAGTTACAGACCGACAGCAAACAGTACTTGGACTGATGTAAGCGTTGGTTTGGGAAGTTTTGCAAGCAAGCCAAATGTCAGAATCAAGTTCCGTTGGGTTTCTGGTACTCGTAGCAACAACTTCTACATCGATGATGTAACGATCGCATCAAGTCCGTTGGGAATGGAGGATCTGGAGCGTCAGTTAGACCTGAGCGTTGCTCCAAACCCTACAACTGCAAATACTACTGTTACTATGAGTTTGCCAGAAGCATCAAAAGTTCGAATGGAAGTAATGGATGTTCTTGGTAAGAATGTAACTTCTTTACTTGCTAGAGATATGAGCAACGGAACTCACAAGTTCGATATCGATATGTCTTCTTTCAATATCGGTGTTTACTACCTCAGAATTTTTGTAGACAATGATATGGTAGTTAAGAAAGTAGTTCGCAACTAAATATTCAATCCACTTTTAGAAAAAGCCTTCCGAATTTTCGGGAGGCTTTTTTATTGTTGAACTTTAGAGTTATCAAACTGTTTTATAAAAGTCATTTGAAGATACAAAGCGAATGAGCTTCTTTGACAATTCATTCATCAAAATCACTGTTTCATGAGAGTCGCAATTAACGGTTTTGGACGCATTGGACGAATAACCATGCGTGCCTTACTTAAAAGGAGTGGAGTTGAGGTGGTTGCCATAAACGACCTTACCGATGTAAAGACTTTATCGCACCTATTCAAGTATGATTCTATTCATCGTCAGTTTGATGGTGTTGTTGAACCAGGTAATGGCAGCATCAAGTTCAACGGTCATGATGTGAAGGTTTTTTCTGAACGAGACCCATCAAATCTTCCATGGAAAGAATTGGAAATTGATGTAGTTATTGAATCGACCGGACTTTTCAGAGACAGAGCTTCAGCTTCTGCTCATTTAAAGGCTGGAGCAAAGCAGGTGATCATTTCTGCGCCTGCCAAAGACAAAGACATTCCTTCTGTTGTGTTGGGTGTGAATGATGATCAGGTCGATTTGAGTTCAGAGATTATCAGTAATGCATCTTGCACCACCAATTGTGCAGCTCCTATGGTTAAGGTTTTGGAAGATGCCGTTCATGTAGAGAGCATATTTGTCTCAACGATACACTCCTATACAGGGGATCAACGTTTGCATGATTCTCCACACTCTGACCTTCGTAGGGCAAGAGCAGCAGCCAATTCCATCATTCCTACTTCTACTGGGGCGGCCAAGGCACTAGGTAGAATTTTTCCTCATTTGGAAGGGCATTTGGGTGGCGCAGGAATTCGTGTTCCTGTAATAAACGGTTCTCTTACGGATTTAACCTGTATGGTCAGCTCTGACGTAACTGAAGAAGAGGTTAAAATGCTGTTTAAGAAAGCAGCTGAAGCTGGTCCGCTGAAAGGAATACTAGAATACACAGAAGATCCGATTGTTTCTTGCGATATCATCAGCAATCCACATAGTTGCATTTTTGATGCGCCTCTAACGTCTGTTATTGGTAAAATGGTGAAGGTTGTGGGCTGGTACGATAACGAGGCGGGCTATTCAAATAGAGTGGCCGATCTTGTTGTCAAGATCGGATCGCTCTAGCAGACTCTTCAATTACCTTTCGGTAAAGGTCTTCGTAGAGAGGAATTATATTTTCCTTCGAAAAGGTCTTCGCCTTCTTGAAAGCTCCTTTTTTCATCGATTCCATTAACGCATCATTGCGCAATAGTTTCAAGGTGTTCTGGGCCATGTCTTCTACATCACCAACATTACTAAGGAAGCCGGTTTCTCCGTGAATATTTATCTCTGGAATTCCACCTGTGTTAGATGATATTACGGGAACGTGCGAAGCCATTGCTTCTAGAGCGGCTAGTCCGAAACTCTCAGTTTCTGAAGGAAGAAGAAATGCATCTGCTACGGAATAAACTTCTTCGATATGCTTGAGTTTACCTAAGAAATGAACATCCTTGCATGTTCCCAATTCACGGCAAAGAGCTTCAATTTTCGGTCGGTCCGGACCATCTCCTGCCAAAAGTAATTTACTCGGAATTTCGTTTCGAACAAGTGAAAAGACCTTCACCACGTCCTCAACACGTTTTACTGGTCGGAAGTTGGAAGCGTGAAAAAGAATACGCTCACCATTGGGCGAAAATGCTTTCATCACACCTTCTGTAGAACAACCTTCGTATCGCGCAATGTCAATGAAATTGGGAATTACATCAATATTGCGCGTAACATCAAAATGCTCGTAGGTGTCGCGTTTTAAACTTTCTGAAACGGCAGTAACCGCATCCGACTGATTAATTGCGAACGTGATCACAGGTTCAAAAGAGGCATCTTTTCCTACTAAGGTTATATCGGTTCCGTGCAGCGTGGTTACGAACGGGATGTTGATGCCTTGAGAACGCAGAATTTCTCGAGCCATATATGCAGCTGAAGCGTGCGGAATTGCATAATGTACGTGCAGTAGATCAAGGTTTTCATGCTTCACTACGTCTACCATTCTACTGGCTAAAACCAGTTCGTAAGGCTGATAATCGAAGAGGGGGTAATCGCTTACCCGAACTTCATGGTAATGCAAATTTGAGATGAAATGATCAAAACGAACTGGAAGATCGTACGTGATGAAATGCACTTGATGCCCTTCTAGGGCCAATTCCTTGCCAAGTTCGGTGGCAACAACACCACTACCTCCAAACGTTGGGTAGCAAACTATTCCTATTCGCATGGCTAAGTAAGTCTCTCAACCAAAAATGCGATGAGTTGTTCAATAGAAAGGTCGTGGTTCTTACTGTATTCCTTTCTGTAACGATTGGCTATGATGGCACAGACCGTTGCACATTCATGTCCAAGTGCCTTTCCCAATCCGAATAAAGCAGAGGTTTCCATCTCGAAATTTGTGATTCGATGATTATTGTATCGAAAGGAACTCAGCCGTTCGTTCAGATCAGGAATTCTTGGTGTCAGCCTTAATTGTCGTCCTTGTGGACCGTAAAAGCCATTGGCCGTAGCCGTCATTCCATGCTCCGTTCCGTCCTTCAAAAGATTGAAGAGCTTCTCAGAAGTTTCAACAATATAAGGTCTCGGAAAATCTGAATGCCAATCGGTCTGCTGCATGAATGCCTCGGTAAGTTCTGTGTTTTCTACTTCGCGACTATCTGCGTAGTAATTGAAGACGCCATCAAAACCTATTCCGTGGGTAGAAAGAAGAAAACTATCAACGGGAAGGTCTTCCTGCAGCGATCCGCTTGTGCCTAATCGGATCAGATTAAGACTTTTTGTTTCCTGTTTCACCGTGCGCGATGGAAGATCGATGTTAACGAGTGCATCTAACTCATTTACTACGATATCGATGTTATCCGTTCCGATACCCGTTGAAAGAACGGTGAGTGTTTTGGAGCCAATGCGTCCTGTATGTGTCAGAAATTCCCGATTCTGACCTGAATATTCAATTACATCAAAGTGCTTTGATATTTTATCGACCCTTCCCTGATCACCCACCAAAATGATGGTTTCAGCTATGTTTTCGGGGTGTAATTTCAGATGATAGATGCTTCCATCTTCATTCATTACAAGTTCTGATTCTGCTATGCGCTCCATACCCATAATTCTTAACTTTGCAGCCTAAACCAAATCTATGAATAATCAAGACAAACCTGGAGCAATTTTGGTACCTATTGACTACTCGGAGCAGTCAATCATCGCATTAGAGCAGGCAGTGAGCCTATCTCGGGTATTTGAAAGCGAGATCCACGTTTTGAATGTAGTTAGTGAAGAGTTTTCTCTTGCAAAGCTTTTTGACGATAGTGATAAGGCTGAGTTTGAGAAGCGTGCAAAAGCGAAATTGAACCAGTTTATAGAGGAAAAGAGTAAGGATTTTGGTGTGGATCTGAAATCTATTCAGATTCATGGTAAGATCTATGAGCAGATCGTAAACACTGCAGATGTTATTGATGCCCAGTTCATTGTAATGGGAACTGCTGGAACCCCAAGCCTGAAGAAGAAATTCATTGGTTCCAATGCGCTACGTGTAGTTCGAGAATCGCACAAGCCGGTGATAACAATTAAAGGAAAGCACCACAGAAAAGGTTGCCAGAACATTATACTTCCGTTGGATTTAACCAAGGAAACGAAGGAGAAAGTTGCGAGAGCGGTAGAGTTCGCAAAGAGGTTCGGTTCCGTTATAAGGGTTGTTTCTGTTCTTATGACCAACGATGAATTCGTGGTAAACAGATTAACCCGTCAGTTGGATCAGGTTAAAAAGTACATAGTAGAACAAGGTGTTGATTGTACCGCAGAGATAGTTAGAGACACCAAAGGAAAACAGTCGCTGGCAGACAGTGTCATTGATTATGGCAACAAGTCTAAAGGAGATCTGATCATGATAATGACTCAGCAAGAGACAGATTTCACCGACTATTTTATCGGTTCCTCTGCTCAGGAAATAATCAACGAATCAGACATTCCGGTATTAAGTATCATTCCAACACCAAAGAAAGACACATCGGTTTTTACACCATATTAATCATTAAAGGAGAAGAGAGACATGTTCAGCGAGTTTAAAATTGAAAAGATTGTAGTTCCAACGGATTTTTCTGAATCCGCTTATGTGGCCATTGACCATGCCGTTGATGTAGCAAAACGTTTTGGAGCTGAGCTGCATCTTGTGCATGTCTTAGAGACCGGTGCTTATCAAGGTATTTTTGCGCCTAGCAAAAAAACGGAGTACAATGAGTTAGAAGAGGCTCAACTTAAACTTCAGGAAGATGCCCAGAATTTAGAAGCTAAATCGGGCATTAGCGTTTCTCAAGAGGTTGTTCGAGGTAGAATTTATGAGGAAATTGTTGCTGCTGCAGATGATAGCGATGCCGACCTGATAATCATGGGAACACACGGAACTTCTGGTTGGGAAGAGTTCTTTGTAGGAAGTAATGCGTTTAAAGTTGTTACTCAGTCTTCATGTCCGGTTCTTTCTATTCAAGGTAAAGCAACCAGACCAGAACTGAAGAATATCATTCTTCCTATAGACAACACTCCTGAAACTAGACAGAAAGTGAGGTATGCTGCCACAATCGCCAAGAAGTTCGGAGCAACTATCCATATAGCATCGCTTTTAACAGAGGATAGTGAAGACATCCGTTATGATTTTGAGAAGAAAGTGAATCAGGTTGTAGAGTATCTGGATAGAGAAGAAATTCCGCACACTCAAACGGTTCTTCAGGGAAGCAATCTTGCTACCATGACCATGAACTTCGCAGAATCAAAAGGTGGAAACCTGATCGTTATGATGACCGAGCAAGAGTCTAACCTAACTGGTTTCCTTATGGGGCCTTTTGCTCAGCAAGTTGTAAATCACTCAAAGATTCCCGTTTTGAGTATTTCACCTGAGGAACTTTCCATAGCAGACGATTCGTTTCACGCCCTAGGGTGAAATTGAACAATATTGGATCGCAGGTAATCGCGGTCTAAATGTGTATAGATTTCTGTTGTTGTGATGGATTCATGACCCAACATATCTTGCACCGCGCGTAGATCGGCTCCACCTTCAACCAAATGCGTGGCAAAGCTATGCCTTAGCGTATGTGGGCTGATGCTTTTCTTTATTCCAGCATCGATAGCCGCTTGTCTAACGATATTGAATATCATGACCCGCGAAAGGGGAGCACCTCTTCGATTGAGGAAAACAATGTCTTCTCCTGCTTTCTTGATATCAAGGTGAATCCTTACGGTTTTCAGGTAGTTGGAAATTCGTTTAGACGCTATTCCTCCCAACGGAACCAAGCGTTCTTTGCTCCCTTTGCCTAGAATTCTCATAAATCCATCGTTAAAGTAGATGTTGCTGATCTTGAGATTTACCAATTCAGATACACGAAGTCCTGAACCGTAAAGGGTTTCAAGGATGGTTCTATTACGCTCACCCTCAGGTTTGCTTAGGTCAACTCGCTCAATCATTGCAATGATCTCTTCGCGAGACAGCGTATCTGGCAACTTTCTGCCAATTTTGGGAGTTTCTAAAAGTGCGCTAGGATTATTTTCTATCCGATCTTCTAGTAGCAGATATTTGTAAAAAGTACGCACGCCACTAACCATGCGGCTTTGGGTGTTAGCGCTCAATCCCAGATCGGCAATTTGTTGTACGAATAGTTTAAGTGTCTCGGAACCTACCTCAACAGGCGATGCTTGCCCGATTCCTTCACAGAACTGTTCTAGTTGGCGTACATCTCTGAGGTACGCTTCAATAGTGTTCGCAGAGAGCGAACGCTCTAACTGTAAGTAAGACCGGAATCCTTGAATAGCTCGTTGCCAGTGCATGTCCGAAGTTATATCTTGCCTTCAAAATCAGAACGCTTGAAAATCTTAGTTGTTAACGGACCGAATTTGAACTTATTGGGCACGCGCGAACCTGACACGTACGGTTCTAAGACACTTTCGGAGCTCATGGACGAACTGGTAATCGGATTTCCAGATCTCGATATCAGTATGTTTCAGAGTAACGTGGAAGGTGAATTGATCAATGCGCTTCAGAATTCAGTTGAGTCTGTTGATGGTGTGGTGATAAATGCAGGCGGTTACACACACACTTCGGTAGCTATTCGCGATGCAATTGTTGCCATTCCAATACCAGTGGTGGAAGTTCACATGTCTAATATTGCTGCTCGCGAAGAGTTCAGGCACGTTTCGCTGTTATCGGCCGTATGCCTTGGTAGTATTGCCGGGTTTGGAGCAAACTCGTATCACTTGGGTGTTCAAGCCATCAAAAGTTATTTGACGGAAGTTCGTTGAACTTTTTAATACCGCGCAAAAAGTGGTCCAGCACAATGCTTCGTTTATAGATTCCAGTTACTGGAACAAAATTGCCAGACCGCTTTTTAAACGTTTTACCAATTCGCCCATAAAATGCCATGTGTGCTTTGAACACAGCCGCAAAGTCTTTCGGTTGTTTTGAGAAAAGGAATTTGAAGGCTGCAATACCATCAAAAACCATTCGTACGAACATTACCTGAATCAGTTTGGATGCTGGTAAATTCTTCAAAAGCAATTCCAACCCATTCCTGAAATTGAGGAAAGTCTTTCTAGGATTTGATTTTGAAAGGGTGCCGCCACCAACATGATAAACCTTTGAATTCGGTTGAACCATTACTTTCATTCCAGCACGCTTTACACGCCAGCAGAAATCAATTTCCTCCATGTGTGCGAAGAAGTCCTCATCCAATCCACCAAGTTGTTTGAATACTTCGTTTCGAACAAACATGCATGCGCCAGTTGCCCAAAATACTTCGATGGGTTGGTCGTATTGTCCATCGTCTTCTTCACACGTTTCGAAAATTCGTCCGCGACAAAACGGAAAACCGAACTTGTCAATGAATCCTCCTGCTGCACCAGCGTATTCGAAATGCGACTGGTTATCGTATTGAAGAATTTTGGGTTGGCAAACAGCAACGTTCAAATCTGTATCCAACAACTCAACCAATGGTTTCAACCAATTGGCTGTTACTTCAACATCTGAGTTAAGCAGAACGAAAAACTCTTCCTTCAGGTCAGATAACGCAGAATTGTATCCCCCTGCAAAACCTAGATTGTCGCCCGTTTCAATGATCTTAACGGTTGGAAAACGTTCCGCTACAAATGCAACAGAACCATCGGAACTTGCATTGTCGGCCACGTAAACGGCTGCACCTTCTGAATTAAGAATGACCGAGGGTAAGAACTTTTCTAAGAAAGACCTTCCATTCCAGTTCAATATAACTACAGCAACTCGCATTGTTGGCGAAGGTGCAAAACCTTCAGAACTATCAATAAGGGTTTTCGAAAAAGTCTTTAGATCGACCACCATATTGGCCTCCCGCATCTTCCACATCGAAGTTAATGGATTGACTGCTTCTGTTATGAAGATCATGGTTCCAACGTGCGTTGGTTATCTCGTTTTTCGCGTCAGAATGGATGAGCGTAAATTCTGAATTTCCTCTTCCGATATTGGCGAAGACGAATCTTCGATTGGTCTGCTCAGCACTTTTCCCATCTACTAGCACGTAATAGTGCCATATTTCGTACGGGTAAGTATTCGGTTCGAAATAATTGGGAGAAATTGTATTAGGAGGTCCGTACTGAAGATAAACTCGACCTCTATCTGTATCGTAACCTTTGCGTAGGTTAGTAGAGTAGGTGGAGTTGACTTTCTCGACTTGCGCCCAGTATTTAAGCCACGCTCCTTCTGGGTCTAACGGGTAGCGACTTTTCCAGAAATAATAAAGAAAGCGCTTCATCATTTTAGCATCATTGTAATTCATCCGTTGATTGACCTGATAGATTTCTTCCTGAGAAGAAATTGGATGAAGACACCGGATATACTCCTCAAGGAGTTCTATACGATTGTATTTGCCAACAAAAGTGAGTTCCAATTCGTCTTCAGAGCTTAACGACTCCAATTCTTCTGGCACATATTCCACTTCGTTTACCCGCTGAAACAAGGTTTGTCTTCTGTCCAATAACTCATTATTGAAGTCGCGCAGTTCTACTGCCAAGTTGTAATTGCCAGTCGGGAGATTCTCGATATTGAAGGTGTGCAGCACAGGAATAACTTCGCTTGAATCTCGAATGAGTCTTGATGCTAGATTCTGAACAATCTTTCCATCTTCTGATGCTTCTATGGACATCTGAATGAGAAACTTGTGCGCGTTGGTTCGATCTTTGAAAAGATTGGTAAGTTCGCGCATGTTCTTTTCTGCCTGAATCCGAGTGTTATAAACCTCACAGTAGAAAGAAATATTGTTTACAGATTGAGGATAAAAGCTGGAAGCATATGGAATAATGTCTTTTCCAGATTTGGATAAGAGGTTTGGAGACGTGGTTGGCCTAACCTCACTTGCAATAAGAATATCTGAGATGTAATACTCAATTGGATTTCCTAACCCTGAGGACTCTTGGCTACTTGGAACTCCTGCAACGCTGGTGGCTTCACTCGCTTGCCTTAAGCGTTCTTTGAACTTGTTTGTTGCAGAACGAATGGATATTGGTTGGTTAACCGTAACCGGATTCGTTGTACTGGAGTTCACGTCTTTAATCGTCAGCGTTAGCTCATAATCGCCTTTATCCAAGGGAATTCTCTGAACATCGATAAAATCCATTCTGACAGATTCATCATTCAACGTTGGGCCATGTAGTTTGAAAATGTCGTAGAACGCGGTGTCTCTGTTTGATTTAACCAAATAAGAGAGCACAACTTCGGAATAAAGACCATCTTCTGCCTGTATTACCTGAAGACTATTCCCTTTCAATTTAAGGTAGGTTTCCAAATACGGTCCATCAATTGGGGAGACAAATCGGGCCATATCGAATTCTGCCCGAATTTGCTGAGCGCTGGTATTTACTTGAAAACCAGCTAATAATACTACAAGAACGTGAACAAATTTTCTCATAAGAACAAAGTTACCAATACAACAATCAATCGAGAGAAATTCCCCGACACATTATCTGCATAAATAACGCTTCTGACCATAAAAAATTCTATTACTTTTGCGCTCGGAGAGTTGGCAGAGTGGTCGATTGCAGTAGTCTTGAAAACTACCGTACCGAGAGGTACCGAGAGTTCGAATCTCTCACTCTCCGCCAAAACGGTTCTAAGGTATCTTAGAACCGTTTTTTATTTGCCTCTGTTGCTATGGATAAAAAGAAGACCCTTGTACTTGGAGCCAGTCCGAAACCCGACCGATACTCCTACGAAGCTGTGGTGAGATTGAATCTCCATGGTCATGAAGTTTATCCGTTTGGCTTTAAACAGGCAGATATCATGAATATTACTATTCAAACAATTTGGCCCAACGAAGCTTTCGATACTGTTACGCTATACCTTAATCCTCAGCGACAGGTAGAGTACTATCAGAAGATCATCGACTTGAATCCTAAGCGTGTTATCTTCAATCCTGGAACAGAAAATCCCGAATTCATGCAGATGTTGCAAGAATCCGGGATTGAAGTGGAGGTTGCTTGTACGCTCGTTATGTTGAGCATCGGCAACTATTAATTCACTGCTTCTACAGTGTAACCGGCTGCTTTCAGTTGCTCAATCAGACCATTTTCTCCAACCAAGTGCATCGCTCCAACCGCAAAGAAGGTAGATTGCTTAGCTAGTACTTCTTGAATAGCCTTTACCCAACGATCGTTCCGTTCGGTAAGTAGTTTTGCCTCCATTTTATCGAAGCCCTCGCTATCTGTGCTTACTTTTTCAAGTTCGGTGAGATTCTGAGTTACATAGGCCTCCAACATTTCGTTGTAATCGCGTAGCATACTTGCAGTACTGGCTTTTAGATCATCCATTTGATCTTCTACCGGAATGGATGAAACAATCTCCATTTGTTCTTGAATGGTTTCCAGTCCAACAATTTCTTTCTTTTCTTTTTTAGCCATTTCGGTAAGTTCTTGCTCGTACATTTTCACTTTACCCAGAAGCTCTGTGAGAATAAGGCCGCTAATGTAAATCGGCCGAATGTTGGCATACTTATCCACCTTTTTGTCTTTTATTCCTAACGAATCAACAAATGCAGATTTTAAGGTTGCGTATTCTTCAGCCGTCATGTAGTCCGACCATTTTTTTCCATCGGGCATCATCATCTGTGTTGCCATTTTCATCTGTTCGGCCAACGGAATGTCGATGTCGGCTTCAAGAGCGAGCACTTCGCTGTTTTTCAAGGCTTCTTCCATTTTTTCGGTGAAGAAGTATTTGTCTTGAGGAAGCATATGAATGGTACCGAACAGGTACGATGGTTTTGTAATGTCTTTACCGGAAACTTTCCAAAGAAGTGAGTTGGTTTCTTGTGCTAGACATCCGAATGCGGAGCCGAAAACGATGAGTGAAGTGGCAAGGCCAGCGAAAAATTTATTCATGTTCATTTAGATATGGATTGATTAATAATGGTGCACGCTTCTTTTATTTCCTGCTCTGTAATAGTCAAAGGTGGAGCAATACGCATCGCACTATCACAAAAAAGGAACCAATCTGTAATCAGGCCATTTTCAATGCATCTGTCAATGGCTGGAAATAGTTGTTTGCTATCGCGAAGTTGTAAGGCCAACATCAGTCCTTTGCCTCGTATCTCCCTTATTTCCGAATGATTGAGCAATTT
Source organism: Flavobacteriales bacterium (assembly GCA_018402015.1). Classification (GTDB taxonomy): domain Bacteria; phylum Bacteroidota; class Bacteroidia; order UBA10329; family UBA10329; genus UBA10329. The sequence goes on from JAGYJL010000054.1 coordinate 11,441, forward strand.
TCTGAATAGCTTTTCTTTTTCTGGAACCGATTCTACTAGTAATTCTTCCTGTATGACAGATAGGCAGGCTGAGCCTGCTGCACAAGAGACAGGATGACCACCAAAGGTTGTTATATGGCCAAGTATCGGTTGTTTGCTCAGGGTAGACATCAGTTCTTTCGAAGCTATGAATGCCCCAATTGGCATTCCTCCGCCCATACCTTTTGCCAAGAGCAATATGTCGGGTACGATATTGAAATGCTCAAAAGCGAACATTTTTCCTGTTCTGCCAAAACCGCATTGAATTTCGTCTAGCACAAGTAAAGCGCCCGTTTCGCTGCATCTTTTTCGTAATGAAGCCATGAATTCCATAGATGGAACCCGAATACCAGCTTCGCCCTGAATGGTTTCCAGAAAAACCGCAGCGGTGTTTTCGGTTATTGACTGAAGATCTTCGAGATGGTTATGACGGATGCAATGGGTTTCGGGTAAAAGAGGGTAGAAGGGATGCTTGAATTCCTCGTTTCCCATTAGGCTCAATGCACCGTTGGAACTACCGTGATAGGCGTTTTCAAAACTGATCAAACCCGATCTTCCGGTCGCTTTTTTTGCCAGTTTTATAGCGCCTTCAACAGCTTCGCTACCAGAATTAACGAAGTAAACGGAGTTGAGCGATTTTGGCAAAACCGAGGCAAGTTGATCTGCAAACTGAACCTGAGGAGCTTGTACATATTCTCCGTACACCATTAAGTGTAAATGCTTGTCGGCCTGTTGCTTTATTGCGTTTACGACTTTCGGATGTCGGTGACCAACATTGCTTACAGATATCCCAGCAATCAGATCGAGATATTTCTTGCCTTTCGGGTCGTACATGTATACACCTTCAGCCCGTTCGATATGCAGCCCTATTGGGCTATCTGATGTAGGCGCTAAGTGCTGCAAAAGGCGTTCTCGTTCTGTAGGCATACCGCAAATGTAGAGCAAAAAAAAAGCCAGCATCTATGCTGGCTTTCTATTCGTTTCAAGTGAGGGTTATCCTGCGTTTCCACTAAGTTTCACTTCGAATTTTATGATATTGTCGATGGCTTTGTTGCCAAGGTTATCGAAGAATGAATCGGAACCATATCGAACATCATATTTGCTCCTGTCTACCTCAATAGTGGCAGAAGCTTTCAGTACACCGTTTTCTATTGAAAGGTCAACTGGAAATTGTACCTGATGGGTGATTCCTTTGATAGTGAGATTAGCGATTACAGTACTTCCATCCACGTTTACAATGGATAGATTGGCAGTTTTGAATTTTTCCGTATCGAAGAAGTCGGCTGAATGAAGATGACCTTCCAATTTGGTTTTCATACCACCGTCAAGGTCGGTAACGTTGATGCTTGTCATGTCAATGGTGAATTTACCACCCTCAATAGCACCTCCCACAATTTGAAGACCTCCTTCAGTAATGGAAACGGTTCCGGTATGAGTACTACCTGTGACCTTGGATGCCACCCAATTGACCGAACTTTCGGATGAACTGATGCGGTAAAAACCATCGGAAATAGGAGTGAAAGCAGTCAGTACAAGGAATGCTGCAATGGCTGAGAAGAATGATAGTTGCTTTTTCATTTTGATTTAGTTGATTTTAACTTGATGTTGGAACATTAAACTTACTCATTTTTATATTGTTCATCTGCCTGTAGCAATAAATCTGCCGATCAACATGTTTTGGTCAGATTTCAGGTAGTAGACGCCTGAAGCTAGGCTTTGGATGTCTACGATTAGATTATTTTTCTTCAACGGATTGAGATTTTGTCTGGTAACTCGTCCAAAGGCATCCAGGATGTCAAAGTTGATCGGTTGATCTGTTTCAGAGAAGTCGATCTGAATTTTATCGGACGCTGGATTGGGCCAAATATTGACATTGAGATGAATGTCCGTATTAACCTCTTGAATGCCCACATTAATAAAGTTACGTGTTTCGGACTCCCAGATTCCTCTTCCAAAAGTTGCAGCTCGAATAAGATTTTCGGATTCAAGAATCTCCAATTCATTCACAATAACATTCGGAAGCCCCGTCATGAAAGGAATCCATTCGGTTTGTTCGCGATCCCAGTAATAGACGCCAACATCGGTTCCAACATAAACACCGCCCGTTGAACTTCTTTCTATTTCGATACAATTAACTGGCAGATTTGGCAGGTTCATGCTCATATTCTCCCAGTTTTCTCCAGCGTTAATGGATCGAAAGACCTTGTTTCCATTGGAATACCCAGAAAGTGTAACCCAAACTATATTCTCATCGAAAGGGTCGAACGAAACGAAAGTGATGTTGCTGGATGGTAGGCCAGATGTAATGTTCTGCCAAGATCCACCGAGATCCTTGGTAATGCTTATTCTCCCTCCTGCCGCAGCAACAAGATATTCGGTGTTGGTTTGAGCAACGTCAAAAGCTACTAAAGTACCAGAACTTACGGTGGTTAGTGTAGGAGAAACGGAATACCATGATCCTCCTGCATCATCAGAACGATATACGCGATGTCTCAATGGTGCATAAAGAACTTGCGGATCTACAGGTTCTTCCATAAAAGGGGTTACCCAAGAACCAGGGCCTGGTAGATCTAAATCGTTGAAACTTGAGCCTCCGTTAGTGCTTTTACGCAATACTCCGTTCTGGTATGATGCGTACGCCACATCGTTATTCTCAGGGTTGAAGAAACATTCCATGCCATCTCCTCCCGAAACTGCCGACCAAATGCCTTCTTTCCAGCGAAGCGTACCATTGTCCTGTGCGCCTGCCATTAGCAAAGTAGGGTCTTGTTGCGACATGCCTATTCTATAGAATTGAGTTATCGACATCTCGCTACTGATGCATTCGAACCCATTGAAATAATGTGATCTTCTGTATAATCCACCATCGCATCCAGTATAAAACTGTCCGGTTATTGGATGGTATTCCAAGCGATGATGGTCTGCATGAACGTAAGTGCCATTAGCTCCGAACCAATGACCTTCAAGTTGAAACGTGGCACCACCATCAATCGACTTCCAGAGGTTGATTCCACCAACGCGGATTTCGTTTGGATCTGTTTGCGACACTGCAATATCCATGGAATACCATCCTTGACCACCGCCACCAGCACCGAATTCATCGCCATTCATGATATTAGGGTTGTCTGAGCGCAATTCCCACGTTGCTCCCGCATCTAGTGACCGGTAAAGCCCAGCATGCCCATAATCAGTTTCCGTACATGCCTCCATGTAAATGACGTTCGGGTCAGCTTTGGTAACTGCGATCTTTGCTCTGTAAATGGTGCCATTCGGAATACCGGTTGAAGAAGCTGTCCAAGATTGTCCGTTATCAACAGAAATGAAAAATGGAACGGCAGCATCTACAGCTGTGGCATAAACCGTATCGTGATTGTAAGGTTTGAATTCAAGATCGCTGAAATTTCCTGATTGAACTTTTGTCCAAGTATCTCCAGCATCTTCTGTTCGATAGATGCCATTAGTGGCAGCTGCAATGAGAACATTGGTGTGCGTTGAGTCCAGGATCAATCGTCTGATGTTTCTGCTTGCGCTCACATCGAAACTCAATCCAGTGGTATCCCAGGACAGACCGCCATCTGTAGACCGAAGCACACCGTACGTATACGTATCACCAGAACTCCCATCTCCAGTACTCATGTACATGGAATCTGGGTATTGAGGATTTATAATGATGTCTGATACGCCCAAATTGGTCAGTTCATCCGTCAATGTTTGCCACGAAAGTCCATTATCGGTGCTTTTCCACAGTCCGCCAGATGGAGAACCTGCCCACATTTGACTGCTATCTGTTGGATGAAAAGCCACTGCGCAAACCCGTCCTATTGATCGCCCATTGTCGTTTTGGGCTTCTTCTATTGGTCCTATCAAGCTCCAATCTCCAGAAGTTCCACGGAATTCTTTTTGCATTTCCGCTCGTTTTACTTCTTGATAGATGAGCCGCGGATTAGGCATTTGCCCACGCTCGTCCAATCGTTGCTGCTTAAACCATTCCAAACGCTTGAATTGTTTCCAGCCCGAACCTTTCGCTCCTGCTTCGTCACCAAACTCTGCATAGAACGCAGCTTGTATCTCGCTGAATTCGGCATTTGGGTCATCTAGCATGGTTCGCCAATTCTGGGCGTTGGCATTGCTACATACTGCAATCAAAGCAGCAACAACTATGTGCTTCAGATCAATCATTCGGTTGTTTTTTAGAACCTTCATATACGTCATATCGGGCAAGTCGGCATTCAATTGAACCATTGAACAGTTCAACCTTGCTAGTGGATTTCAATCCCACCTTTTTTAAAGCGGTTAGATTTCCAGTTATCATGAAACACGAAAAACCTTTCCAATTCTGCTTAAAGGCATCGCCAAGGTTTTTGTATAGCTCTTCAATGTCTTCTTTGTCCATTCTTTCTCCGTACGGAGGATTAAGGATCAGCGTGCCACGTTCTTCTGTAGGTTTCAAGTCAAGAAAATTCTGAACAGAAACTTGTATTTCATCCTCCAATTCTGCTCCATAAATATTCTTTTTGGCCTTGGAAACTACGTTTGCACTCGCGTCCGAAGCGTAAATTCTCAACTGCAGGTCAGAGATTCGCTCCATGGAAGCCTCTATGATAGTATCAAATAACTGCTGATCGAAATCGGGCCATTTTTCAAACGCATAACCAAGCTTTCTGAACAGACCCGGTGGCATGTTCAATCCTTTGATAGCCGCTTCCATAGCAATCGTGCCCGACCCACACATACCATCGTAAAGAGGTGTTACTGGGTCCCAACCAGATAACTCAACGATACCTGCTGCAAGTACTTCGTTGATAGGAGCCTGACCAGTAAGTTGTCGGTATCCGCGCATGTGTAGCGATGATCCTGTTGAATCGAGCGATACTGTTACCAATTCGCGGTCTATACGAATATGAATAGGTAGATCTGGGTTGTCCAGTTCAACGTTTGGTCTAGCCCCCGTTTTTTCTCTCAACCTATCTGCAATGGCATCTTTAGCCTTAAGCGCCATAAAGTGAGAGTGGCGATAGGTTTGCGAATTGACCGCAGTACGAATGGCAAATGTTTGCTCTGACGTAAGCAGATCTTCCCACGGAAAGGCTTTGATTCGGGCGTAGTACGCTTCTTCGTCTATGGCTACAAACGTTTTGATCGGTTTAAGGATACGAAGCGCAAATCTGGATCGGAAGTTTGCTTTATAAATGAATCCTAGGTCACCTTTGAACATGACCGCTCTTCGGCCTTTTTCTATATCTCTTGCACCGAATGATCGTAATTCATCGGCAAGAATATCTTCAAAACCAGCAAGCGTTGTGGCTGTGAGTTGATGGAGTTCTGAGCTCAAATTATAGTGTTGTTGGGGCTAGCAGCATTTTCCACGCATCTTCTGTTTTACCTGCCTGCAGTAATTGATGTGCATTCCTATGAAGAATCCGGTCTACTTGCTTAGGATTTTTACTGTAATTCTTAATCAATTCCTTCACGTTCGGATGCTGAGCGAACTCGGCAATTTCTTCAGAAGAAGGCAATTCCGGTTGCATTCCAAGCATTCCGAGGTCGTTTCCAGAAAGTACATCGCTGCTGCGTATCGATTCAGGCATGGAATCAATTCCCATACCTACGATTCTTCCTGGCTTTGCAACTTCAAACACGGCATCGCCAAAGGCACGGCAATACCAATTCTGGCCCATCCGAGAGACAA
>JAGYJL010000055.1 GCA_018402015.1 Flavobacteriales bacterium
ATATTGATTTTGTTTTCGCTCAACTTCATCACCCATTCGAAAGTGAACTGTGGATTGCAGGAAATACAGATTACACTGGCGATGTGATCACACTCTTGGAGAATTTTTCAACCGCAACAGGCAAACCAAGCGTTCACTTTTTCGGCCACACACACGGCTATTCCCGTGGTCAAAGTAAGGAGCACAACCACGTAATGGTGAACGTGGCCAGTGCTGGTGGCGCACTCGATAATTGGGGCGAATTCGCTCAGCAAGATTATGAAGAATACACACGTAGCGATGACGATTTCGGTTACGTAATTATGGAGGTTCAGGCTGGTGCCGACCCGCAGTTCCTCTTAAAAAGATTGAGCCACGGTAGCTATGAAGATGGACTGGTTACCAATGTCTTGAAAGATACCCTGCTCATCAAATTCAATAATCCGAGTCCGAACACACCAACAGGTATTTTCCCGGGGCAAAATGACGTGCTTACTCCAGATTGCATCATCTTTTTAGGGAGCGGATTTAACGATCCTGAAGGAGACGAACATGGAGCAACACAATGGCGAATTGCCACCGATGCCAACTTCAACAATATCGTTTACGATGAATGGTATCAGCACGAAAACTGGTATTTCGATGTGGATCTGATGGCCGGAAACAATATGGTCGATCAAGAAGTAACTGGGCTGAATGAAAACACTACTTACTATTGGCAAGTACGTTATCGTGATAAAAGTCTGGCTTGGAGCGAATGGTCTGACGCTGTGATTTTCCAAACTTCCAGTTCATCGCTTACACCGAATCTACTTACTAACGGAGGTGCAGAAGATGACCTAACTGGTTGGACTGAAACCCAAGGCTCATTTGAATCAATTAACAGCAGCGACTGTGGAGGAAATGCAGCCTACGCTGGTAGCAAATTATTTGCTGTTGGAGGTGTTTGCGACCCAACTGCCTATGGAGAAGGATATCAAGATGTAGACCTTACTACCTATCAATCTGTTATTGATGCAAACACAGCTACCGTAAGTTATGGCGGTTATTTGAGTGATTACAATGGTGCTGACAGACCAGAGTTCAAATTGGAATTCTATGACGAGAACAGCAATCTTATAAGCACGTCTCCAACACACGGAAATCAAACTTCAGACTGGACCTATATGAACGAGAGCATTGCGCTACCGATAGGAATTTATACCATTAGAATGGTTTTGATGGGAACGCGTAATGCCGGATCGGATAACGACTCTTACTTCGATGACATGTTTGTGAAATTGGACTTTGGCTCTCAAGGATGCGAGGAATACACAGCCGTTGGAATCACGGAACGCGCTAACAACAAAGGCGTTTCGGTTTACCCCAATCCATTCTCGGATGAGGCCATGATTGAAGTACTGAAACCATCTAGAAATACCACTTACACGCTAGTTTTATTTGATCGTGCAGGAAGAGCCGTTAGAACAATGAATTCAACCAGCGGAAAATTCACCATCAACTCAAACGGATTGAGTTCTGGAATGTACTTCTATCAAATTACCGATGGTGAATGGATGTCCACTGGTAAGGTTGTTATGAACTGAGCTATTCTTATTTTCGATGTGAAAAAGGAATACACCAACGGAGAGGTTATGGTTTGGGAACAGGAGAAATGTATTCATTCTGCGTTGGATTTCAGGGCTTAGGAGAAGTGTTCAAGCCTAGAGAAAGCCATGGATTCAGATGGGTGCAGTTTCTTCAGAAGACATCTGAACAAATTGCAAATGTCCTTCTGGAGCACTCTCACTTAAGAAGACAGGTAACCTCACTCTGTCCACAGAGAGCCAAATAAACTTTGAGTTTGAGAAAGTATTAACTGAAGGGCAGCCCGATCGGTCTGGCGCTCTTTGTTAGGATTTGACGTATTCGAACCTCTCGTCATTCTGCGGTTAATAGGGTGTGCAAACGCTGACAGCATCTCAAATAGACCGCATCATTGAAATGGCTTGGGAAGACCGAACGCCATTTGAAGCCATTGCATTTCAGTTCGGTTTATCGGAGCAGAAGTCATCAAGTTGATGCGAACCGAGTTGAAACGGTCAAGTTTCAATCGCTGGCGCAAACGCGTGAATAGTGGCGTGAGCCAGAAGCATTTGAAAGAAACGGAACGAAATCGACCGCTTTAAATGCAGTCGGCAACGGCAGATTTCGTTCAATAAGATTTCAAGCGATGAGTTTTAACCGGAATACGATCGAATTCTTGAGCGGATTGAAGCCATCGACCCAGTGAAATAATGCACGATTTCGAAAACGGAGCGAGTCACACGTTTGTCTGCCATATCACGCGAGTCATCAGCACCAAACAGGTAATGGAAAACGTGGCGGCGCGCGGACATCTTTTTCATCCATCGAAATTCATTAAAAAATTGGCGTGGCGCGATTACTAGCAACATGTCTGGATTGCCAAAGGCGATACCATCAACGAAGATCGCGGCACCCGCAACCCGATGTTGAAAACCACGAGATGCGAAGGCGGTATCGGCAGCACAAACGGGTGTTGAAGCCATTGATGCTGGAATAACGGGGCTCTGCGGCACGGGCTACGTGCACAACCACATGCGGATGTAGTTGCAGCGGTGGCTTGCAACAGCCAGAGCCATTGGCGAGAACTCCCGCTCGTTGGATACCATTTGTTGGATGGCGATTGGGCGAGTAATGCGCTGAGCTGGCAGTGGGTGGCGGGCTCCAACGCCAGCAAGAAATATGTCACAATCAAGACAATATCAGCAATATTTCAACTCAAACCAAACAGGAACTTTTCTGGATGTCGTATTCAGCTTTCAGTTCGATGGAAATTTCCGAGAAGTACTGAGAGAAACGGAAAACCCAGACGCCACGTTGAAGATGGTTGAGTTGAAGATTGATAATCAAAACCAACGCTGATTTAACTACTACAACCTCGACGAAATGGCATGAAGGCGAAGATCCGCAAACAGAATTTTGCTGCTTGAGCCTTCTGTTTTCGGCGCTATCACATTTCTAAAAAGGCCTTGGATTTCACGTTAGCGCTTTCCAGAATATCGCGGGTATTCAGGTTTTTGTTGGAGAGTTCAGTGAACTGAAAAGCAGATTGGAGCATCATCCATTTCTTCCAAGAGCATCCGTTGAATACAGGTATGAAGGAACGAAGAACCACGCGACTGGATGTTCTCTGTAACGGGTTACTACCGCTCGATGTAGCATTTTGGAAAAAGAAGTGCCAAGAACTCGGCTAGTCAGCTATCAAAAACAACCTTACCCATCAAGTTTTACAAGAGCGAATCAACATGCATTTAAACAATCATCAGATAAAGAGCTGGATGAATCTATCGGCTCAACCTCATCAACAATTCCATCACGGGATCGAGCCCACCAACCTTATCGGAACGAAATCGAAAGATGGTTTGGCCAATGTGACTATTTTCAGTTCGGTGGTGCATTTGGGCAGCAATCAGCATTGATGAATGTGTTCCGTCCGCAATTAGAAACCAAGTGCGACACGTATCGGAATATCCTCGAAACGGAACACTACACCATCAATCACGTGCCGCTGAATAAAACGGAGAATGCACATTTCACGTCAGCCAATTTTGCAGCCGAGGAATCTGAGTTTGACAAGTGTGGTTTCTCGGAAGAATATGTGACCAATTTTCCAGCTCCGTTTGTGAAAGAAAGTCGCATCAAACTGGGCATGAAACTGCAACAAATGATACCGATTGAGGTGAACGGAACCATTCTCGCCATTGGCAGTGTGGAACATCTATTTGTGCCAGACGAAGTGCTTTCGGAAAATGGTTTCATCGATCTTGGTATAGCCGAATCCGCAGGTATTTCTGGAGTGAATAGCTACTACAAACTGGAGAAAATTGCGGATTACCCGTACGCCAAACCAAGCGAACTTCCCGACTTCGGAAAATGAAAAAATCAGACCTGCCAACGAAAACCTGTCTGGTCTGTGGACTTCCATTCTCATGGCGAAAGAAATGGGAAAAGAACTGGGATGAAGTGAAATATTGCAGTGAGCGCTGCCGAAGAAACAAGAACAAATTGAAATGAAGACAAGAAGTATAAACGAACAGTTGTGTCCGTCTGTCATGCTGACGAAGGAAGCATCTCAAGTTTGTTGAATAGATCGAGATTCCTCGTTCCTCGGAATGACAAAATCAAGGTACTGCGAAGTCCACACTTAGGTAAACGGTTACCCAGAACCCACTCAAAACATCAACTTAAAAATGAAGCAAGTTGTCATCCTATTTCCGCATCAACTATTTGAGCAATCCGAATTGCCAATGGCTGATGCAGACGTTTACTTGGTGGAAGAAATGCTGTTCTTCAAGCAGTACAAGTTCCACAAGCAGAAGTTGGCACTCCATCGTGCTTCCATGAAAGCGTATGCAAATGAGTTGAATGAACGTGGAGTTGAACTCCATTACATCGATGCGACAGATAAGCACTCAGATGTTCGGGTGCTGGTAAAATCGCTTGCAGATAATGGTGCACAGCAGTTGCACATCATCGACCCGACAGATGACTGGCTTTCCAAACGCATCCAGCGAAGCTGCGAGGAAAACGAAATAGAACTGGTGGAATATGATTCGCCTCTTTTCATCAATTCAAGAGAAGATTTAAGTCCGTTTTTCCGTTCCGATAAGAAGTCATTTTTCCAGACCTCGTTCTACAAGAAAGAGCGTAAGGAGCGTAATATTCTGATGGACGGTCCCGACCAACCTTCGGGCGGAAAATGGACCTACGATGTGGACAATCGCAAACCGTATCCTAAGGACAAAACGCCTCCAAAAGTGGAGTTTCCAGAAGCGGATGAATATTGGAAAGAAGCGATTGAATACGTAGAAAAGAACTTCTCCAGCAACTACGGAGAACTGACGGATAAGCCGCGTTATCCGCATACAAGAAAAGGTGCAGAAAAATGGCTAGACCAATTCTTCAAGACACGATTCCATGAGTTTGGAGCTTACGAAGATGCGATTGTTCGGAATGAGTCGATTCTGAATCATAGTGTGCTCACACCAATGCTCAATGTCGGGTTGTTGCAGCCGATGGAAACCGTTCGCGAAGCGATTGACTACGCAGACAAAAACGGTGTTCCGATCAATTCGCTGGAAGGATTTGTACGGCAGATCATTGGTTGGCGTGAGTTCATTCGTGGAATGTATGAATGCAAAGGAGTGGAATCCCGAACTACAAATTTTTGGGGGTTCGAACGCAAAATTCCAGCTTCATTCTATAACGGAACAACGGGTATTCTGCCAGTGGATGAAACCATCAAAGAAGTACTGAAAACAGGCTATTGCCATCACATTGAGCGGTTGATGGTGCTCGGTAATTTCATGGTGCTTTGCGAATTCGATCCAGATGAAGTGTATCGCTGGTTCATGGAGCTTTTCATTGACGCATACGACTGGGTGATGGTACCGAATGTGTATGGCATGAGTCAGTTTGCAGATGGCGGGCTGTTTGCCACCAAGCCGTACATCAGCAGCAGCAACTACATCATGAAAATGAGTGACTATCCGAAAGGCGAATGGAATGCTGTTTGGGACGGGCTGTTCTGGCGGTTCATAAACGCAAATCGGGAATTCTTCAGTAAGAATCCCCGATTGAACATGATGGTGAGAACACTCGATAAGATGAATTCGGACCGGAAAAACATGCTGCTTGATAAAGCAGAAACGTTTCTTGACCAACTCTAAGCAGACCGTTTTTTATGTAGCTCTTTGTTCACCTCTACCATGGTTGTGAACGCCCGATATAATGTGAAAATCGTGAGTGTAATCATAAGGGTAGCGAAAACCAGAACACCAAGCACTACTTTCCCTCCAGAAGAAAGTTCTCGTTTCATTTTCGGTGCTTCGGAAACGGTTTCGCCCGATTCAGCAGAAGAACCACCGGCAACAGCTACGGCAGGTGCAGATTGCTTTTCTTTCCATTCGCCTAAGTAGGTCACCAAATTTGTCAGTTCTTCATCAGAAAGGTAGCTGTAAGCCGGCATAACTTGCCGATTGTACTCCTCATAAATAGCATTGGCGTGTGCATCGCCAGAAGCTCGGAGTTCTTCGTTGTTGTAAATCCATTTTTTGGTCCATTCCAACCCTTGTTCGTCTACAGTGTTCTGAAGCGGTGGTCCAATAACTTTAGTATCCATTTTGTGACAGGCAGCACAGTTGGCTTTGAATATTTTCTCTCCTGCAGCATAGTCTTGGCCAAATGCCATCACCGAAAAGGAACTTAATGCGAGAACAATTAACTTTTTCATATCGAATCAATTTTAGTTTCATAATCAACCATTGATCGAATTCGTAAAAGCTGGCATACTTGGTTCTTACTTAAACACGAACCTCTGAATGCTTGTTCTTGACATGGCAGGTAGAAACTCCCTTTTGATAATGAGCGACAATTACGGAGAATTGAGAAAAACAGAAGCTCCTTCCGAGTGTTACCATAGGACACTTAAAACAGTTATCATGAAACATACATTAGTATTATTGACCACAACAGCGCTGTTAACCATCGGCTGTGGCAGCGAAGAACGACAGGCACCTCCAGGATTGGTCTCTGAGCCAAAGGAGGTGAAAACCGAATCTGAAAACAGCGAGCCTAAACAGGAAGTACAACTTCGGCTCAGTTCAAACGACCAAATGAGGTATGACAAGGATGAACTGCGGGTTCCCGCCAACTCAAGGGTAACGCTGACCTTGGTGAACGAAGGGCAACTTCCTAAGGAGGCGATGGGACATAATTTCGTGTTGCTAAAAGCAGGAACAGATGTGGCTGACTTTGGAATGAAAGCCATTGAAGCTGGAATTGGTAAAGATCACATTCCATCGGTCAATTCGATCATAGCACACACTAAACTGATCGGTGGTGGAGAAGAAACATCCATTACGTTCGATGCTCCAGCTAACGGAACGTACGATTTCATCTGTAGTTTTCCGGGACACTACGCCATGATGAAAGGAAAATTCATTGTTGAATAACCGTATTCCGCTGATTGAAGAAAGGGCTGAATCAACTTGCTGTTGATTTAGCCTTTGCGTTCACAGATACAGCTGATTAAATAAAATTGACTTAAGTAAGAGAATAATATTACAGAAAAAGCACTTCAGCGTTTGCTCTGCAAGCATCTACCCAATGATTTCAATCATCATTGGCTCAAAAAATTCCTGGTATTATCTTGTAGGGCACTCGCTGACAATAAGCTTTCCAATATTTCTCCATACTTAGCTGCGCACTCTTATCATCTCGAATGCTTCTGTGGGTTAGAAGAATGCAGAGAAATGAAATAATGAATACGGGAAGAATACTACTGAAACCTGCTGGTAGACACCACAGAAAAGCCACTGTCAATTCGGGGATGTAATGAAAAATGTCGGCTCACGCCCCACCATCCTGAAACAAGTAGTATGCTTTAGGTTCTGCCTGTATCGGTAGTGTATTTGGCCTCGATCAACTCAGGACGTTTACCCCAAACAGTGCATTCGCCATCGGTTGCACGCACCCTTGACGTTGAAGATCTGCTTGGTAATCGATCCAAATGGCCACGAGACCCAAGAACCAGCACCACACCAGCCATTCCCACGAAAGAAAATCGTTGCGATCCAACATGTACAAGGTATGTGCCGTATATAACGATGGCACCCAGACCAAACATCCCCAAACGATGTAAAATCCGGCTCGGTCAACAATATCCATCGACCTCATGTAGCCAGCCTCCCACAAAAAGAACTTGAAAAGATAAATGGCCTGTAGCCCTGCTGATACGGCAATGGCTGGTGATAGAAAACCATTGCGTCATGTTGCGCAGCAGCAAACGACAATACTGCCAACGACCAACCTATCATTCCAACCGGCAGTCAGTGAACATTTTTACGTCCCAACCCATAATGCGCGGGTAAAGTTTCACCCCAATAGTAGTCGAACACTGATTTCCGCTAGAACCATTATCTGAAGATGATGGCCAGAATCTTCCTTTGAAATAAAGGAACAGACAGTGCTAAGGCCGACACATTGAGTGCGCCCAATATCTCCCCAAACGCATCGTATACGATGCCTGCATTGAAAGACCGGCTCCGTAGCTGAGACCAAAAATGCAGCGAGCGAAATCGTGTAGGCCAGCAAACCATTGTCGGTATACGTTGGAGTATTGCCCATTGGCGTGAGGCCATGGTATTTCTTCCTTTTATGCATCTTCATAAGAGCGAGCTGCGTGGCAGCAAATAATCCACGATCTTCCATGCGGTTTGCTGACCCGGAAGAAAACAGGTAGCCACACCTGACCGATTACCTCCAACGGCCTGCATCGGCCATCCATTGCAGCAATGCAGTGTACGAAACTATCCAGTATGGAACATTTGTGTACCAGCACCATTGCAAATGGCGGACACAGCAGAATGAGCATCAGTGGGGCTAAAAATCGGACGAAGTGAGAATTCGTGTAGGTATCAGACTGTTTTTGAGACATGATTAGTTTAGTTGATCGAAGTGGTAAATGTAGGATTTGATGATAAAGTTGATCTGATTACCGATGTTTGCGACATGACGAAAATTTCGGATAAGGAAATACTTGACGGTGTAGTTATCGGGTTCCGAAATCTGATAAACGACCGTTATCAGTTCGAGAACATCAAGAACAAGTATGACATACCCGAATCTTTTGACGAAGAACGGGTTACCAGATACAGGACATTCTTCTTGGAACAGGTTTACCCACATCCCGAAAAGCGCGAATTGCTTGATGCCGCCTTCCAAAGTCTTGACAATTACCTTACGCATCCAGACAAACTGGTGCGCATTCTCTTCGATTCGGTTTCTATTGTTCTGAAACACGGTCGCAGCATTCCAAGGTTAATGGGTGCCGGCATCAAAGCATTCAGATCATTCAGAATTGCAACAGATTTTGAAGACAAACTGGTACGTAAGGCGAAAGCCACTGGTAAGCTTCCTCCCTATTCTACGGATGACATCAATTCCTTCATTACTGCGCTACGAAAGAAAGATATTGATGAGTTCATTTTGAATACCAAGGCACTGCTTGAATTGCTTTACGACCGTGTTTTGGTGCGCGAGATCATTCAGATCATCAAAGAACTGATCGCAAAAATGAAAAAGTCTCGAAACGGCTATTCCGATGCGGAGATCGGTGGTTTGGAAATAGGATTGGAAATGCTGACCGAGGGCAATATGCTTTTCGACCAGCTGAGCAAAGAAGATCAGAGGCGTATTTTCGATATCATTATTGGAATTGAAGTGGATGTTCTTGCCGAACTTTTTGCAGCTAACGAATGAGTCCCATATTCAATATTCGGGTCGCAACGGAACTGGATATACCAGCCATTCTGGAAATAACCAATTACGAGATCCTGAACTCTACCGTGCTGTATGAGTATGAAGCACGGAGTTTGGACACTCAGTTGCAATGGTTCAACGATAAGATGGCAAACGGCTGGCCCGTACTTGTTGCAGAGTTGAACGGTGCTGTTGTTGGATTTGGCACCTTCGGTAAGTTCCGCGAGCGTATTGCCTATCGTTTCAGTGTAGAGCATTCTGTTTATGTGCACAAAGACCACCGAGGAAAAGCCATTGGAAACGCGCTAATGGTTGAACTTATTCGGTTGGCCAAAACCCAAGGCTACCACACCATGATTGCAGGCATCGATTCTTCCAACATGGGCAGCGTGGAATTCCATCGTAAATTCGGATTTGAGGTGATCGGCACCTTCAAAGAGGTGGGATTCAAATTCGATAAATGGCTGAATGTGGTTTTCATGCAATTGATTCTTTGATCGAGAACAAAACTTTTAACTTTCATTGCTGTTCGGTGTGTCATGCAATGGATAACCGATAATATCTGGCTCATTCTTTTCTTCGCTTGGGGCATGCCTTTGGGCATATTCCGTAGCCGATTCCGTAAGATGGTTTACGAAACAGACGATTGGACCATCAACATCAAACCATATTTTGTAAAGGAGACCAAGGCATTGCTGGGCCTATACAGTATGGAGCATCCCGATTTTAAGAAAGCACGGAAAAAATACCGCTTGTATCTGCTTATTTACACCCTGCTATTTGTTGCATATCGCATGCAGTAGAACCTACTGTAATTTGCTGTGAGCAGCTTCCGTTCAGTCTCTAAATAGAATGGAACTATCGCCAAAGCTCAGAAAACGGAAATCGTGTTCTAAGGCATGGTTGTAAACACGCTTCCAATCTTTACCGATAAGGGCGGCAACCAACAACAATAAGGTGCTTTGCGGCTGGTGGAAATTGGTAATGAGCGCATTGGCCAAACGAATCTGATAACCGGGCGCAATAAGCACTTGCGTATAGCCGCTTAGGTAACTCTGAGCATTTTCATGCATCCATTTAAGCACAGCATCGAGCGCTTGGGCAGCATCTACCGTTCTATCGGCCAATTCGTAGGGCTCCCATTGCCCAACAAAGAATTCCTTTACATGATCCTGCGCCAGTAGTTTAACCCCAAACCAATAAATGCTTTCTATGGTGCGCAATGAGGTGGTTCCAACGGCAATAATGCGTTTATCTGCTGCGGCATCGCGCATTTTCTCTATGGCATTCATAGATACTGAAATGCGCTCCTTATGCATTTCGTGGCCGTGCATGGTTTCTGACTTTACAGGCTTGAATGTTCCAGCACCCACGTGCAGCGTAACGAACAACAACTGCACCTGTTGCTCCTGCAATGCGTCAAATACCTGCTTGGTAAAATGCAATCCTGCAGTTGGTGCCGCTACAGAGCCGTTGGCCTGCGCATATACGGTCTGGTAACGTTCTTCGTCTTCCGTTTCCGTATTGCGATTCAGATATGGCGGAAGCGGCAGTATTCCCACATCATCCAACACCTCTGCAAAGCTGAGGTCGGCATCCCAAGAAAACTGCACCACAAATGCGTCAGGCTCTTTTGCGCTCATTTCCACATTCAACTGGTAGCTACTGGTTTCTGTAGTAATGGTGCGGGTAAGCATCTCTCCTGTTTTCCAGCGTTTTCCATTGCCTACCATGGCTCTCCATACCGTGCTTTTCTTCCGTGTAAAGGCTTCCGATACTTCTTCCGGTTCTACAGGCTCAAGGCATAGAATTTCTATCTGCGCGCCTGTTTGTCGCTGAAAATGGATTCGGGCATGGATAACACGCGTATCGTTGAACACCAGACAATCGTTGGGCTGCAGCAATTCGGGCAGTTCTTTAAAAACCTTCTCGCTTATAGTACCATTGCGATACACGAGCAACTTACTTGAGTCTCGCTCTGCCAATGGATACTTGGCAATGCGCTCGTCTGGCAACTGGTAGGTGTAATCTGCTATGGCCAGTGTAGATGGATGCGCCTTGGATGTATTATCGTTCATTGAGATGAAGTGAAGCTGTTCTCTTTTGAGCCTGCTGCAAAGAAAGAACGTTTGTATGGCCGCAAGCGATAAAAGGAGATTGCTGCATAAAACACCTTTCGAACGCCATCCTTCTGCAAGCTCCTTCTTGTGCCCACGAGTGAACAGGCAAGTTATTCCAATTCTAATGATCACAGGTAGTGATGAGGGATGATGATTTAGATGATGACCTCTACTGTCAAAGGGAATCCTAGTTTCGATAGAGGAAAACAACATCGAAGCCGTTACCCTATAATGCCAAAAACCCTCGCTCTAATGATTGGAGTACGAACGTTTGGACCGTCACGTACGTTGCATTAAAGAGTCTCCACTTTAGATTTTTCCTTTCTTGTTAAGGTTCTTATTTCACCTCTTTTCATTTTCTTAACCTGGTTATGATTATCGAAGTAACATAACTGTTATCAACACTCCAGTCATGAAATAGAGCTGAAATGCCCTGAGTTCATCACGGTTTGCAGTTTTCCGGTTTCGGGCGAAAGGACGTAGATGTTAAAGCCCTATTTTCATAGCAGAAAACCGTTATAGGTAATATGAACAAGTGGTTTTATCACATTACTGGTACTATTTACAACGCAATCTTGCAAAAAGCAATGTATTGAAGTAGGAGACCCTTATTTTCCTTTGCAACCAGTGGTCATCAGTGCTTTTTCCTTATGAAGATGGAGAAACGGATTCTTCTATCTGGTATTGATGATGTTCAGTCTTGGTGCTTCTGCGCAAGATGGAGATTACTATGCGCCAGAAATCTCGCGCAAACCAATGACAGAATCGGAACTGAGCGAACTGCACAGATGGGGTCCGAAACTTGGGATTGAGGCCTGGGGTTCAGTAGGTTATTCACACTTTTATACGCCCACAACCATACAGGGTGGATTTGAAAATGCAACAGGCGGCTTGGGTTACGATGTCGGTATTGGAGCACGCATCCGCATTTATCACAAGCTTGCCATAGCTTTTGGATTTCAATTCTCTGGTCGCGGATACAAAATGAGTCTTCCTGCCGTTGCTGAGTTGGATACGGGAATTGCCCCTAACAATGGCCCAGCAAGCATTGATGTTGATGTGGAAGAGAAAATGGACATGCAGTATCTCGGTTTCTACATAAAACCGGTAATAGAACTAAGTCGAAAGTTTCATTTAGGCATCATATTCCATCCAAGTTGGGAATTGTTAAGCAGACGTAGGGGTTATTCTACGCAATCCATTGTGGGTGGTCCTCAAAACCTTATTGGCTCTATTGCAACGCTGCCAAATCAATCTTCCTTTGAATTGGAACCAAAACAATTTGAACTGGGTTTGGAATTCGCCTATAAATGGGTCATTGCACCTCAGCTCATACTTAAGCCTCATATCGGAATCAATTTCGCCACATCGGCCATATTCCACACAGGTGCCGAAATACCTACTCCATTTGGTGGTTGGGAACAGAACCCTTCGTTCATGACGCTCCGTTTCGGTGCTATCTTCGAAACTGGCCTTTGGATGGACGAGCCGAAGGTGGATAAGAATTATTGAACAACCACCTCCACCCGCTTCCACTTATCGGTTCTGCGCTCCAATTCTTTGCCGTTTACTTGTTCAATAACCCATTTTCCTTTGGGCGCTTTTACATCAAATAGAATACTTGCTCCTTCGGTAGTGTAGAACACACCTTTCTGAACATCGGTGTTCTGCGTAGCCAGTTTCTTCAGATCTACACTTGCAACTGGCAGATACATCAACCCGAAGTCATTTGCCGCGTAGGTTACCAGGGTCAGCCCTTGAAAGCGATACAGTCGCCAATTACCTACCGAATCGGAAGCCACTACACCTTCCGGAACATGCACCGCGCTGCGACCAACCGCAAAGCGATGATACACACCCGTATTGTTCCATTTCTGCCATTTACCCTTTCCGTTCATATGGAAACATTGCTTCAGGTCTGTAGCGCCATCGTTCAGCATCAATACAATAGGACGGGCAACCAGTTGAGATGCTTCTCCGCGCTGAAAACCACCGGCTGATAGCATGAAACCCTCACCACGACTGTGTATTTCCGGGCTACTGCCTTTACCGTGCCCAATAAGAAGCAACCGTTCGGTATCGTCTACATCCCAAATGGCCACTGGCGGTCTGTAATCGTAAACCAAGGCAGAGAAAGCCTGATGATCGTTGTGTTCGATCTCGTCTGCATTGAAGGTTCCTTTGCTATGCTCGAGATACCACGCCTGCATAATGCTGGTGGAGGCATTATCTGTAAGTGATGTGCTGCTGAAACGGGCCATCCGTCTGCGGAATGGAGCGCTTTTTCTCAAGCCATAACTGGTTTGCATGTATTCCCAAGCCCAAGAATCAAGCACTTCCTCTAGTTTCTGCTTTAAAGCATTTGAATGGGCATACGCATGCAGAATAAGCAAGGCGCTTATGGTGTAACCTTCGTAGGGTTTGGAATTGAACTCGTACTGGCCTGTGGTATGCAGTTCCTCTAGGTTATCGAGCAGAAATTGCTCCATTCCATTTTCCAAGTTGTTGTACTTCGGTTCTGTGTGTCCATGCGCGGCCATCCATTGGTTTTTGAGATATTGAGATATGTTGGTCATCAGGATATGGTTCTCAGTATCCTTCATAATGCCCATGGTTTTGGGTGTTTTTGTATGAGGCTTCCCTCCTTCTTCAACCAACAGTACGCGGGCCAAATGTTCTTCTGTGCGGTTCCAAAGCAGGGTTGTATCGGCCGAAAACCGATGAAGGATAGCCGCCAGTATAACGGTTGTAAAATCATAATCGCCCTTCGGATTAAGCGCTCCACTGGTGCCGCTATTCCCCCAAGGCACCGATTCAAGCAAATAGTTGTTTACCATTTCCACATCGGCACCGGCTATCAACTTGGCTAAAAGCAAGCGTTCGGGTCCGCGTTGGTCTTTTTTCTCAGGTCGGGCCAATTCCTTGGTAGCCCAATGCAAAACCAGGGGATGCGTTTTCAATTGCTGATCTGAAATTCGAGCAGGACGTTCATTGAACGAAGGATATGCTGTGGGCTGTATCTTCTTGAAACTGCGCTGCCAGCTATTTCCAAAATAGTAAGCACATCCAGAAGAGAAGAACAGAAATAGAATGAGAAGTATTCGCATATGACAAATTTACACTGTATCCGGTGGGCTACCTTTCTACTAGGTTATGACACATGAGACTGATGTTAAATCACTTTCAGTAGCTATTGATTTTCAAGCATTTACAATATTGGTTTAACTTTGCTATACAAGCGATAGATGTTCCAACAAGGCAACTATCAAGCAGGACGTAAGTAACCAGAACCATTTTTTAAAATCTTCGTTTACCCACCCGATGTTCTCCCTTAGCTCCAATAGCAGACAGAACCTCAGCGATAAGGAACTTATCGAGCGGTATAGGTATTCGTATGATAACGCATACATAGGAGAACTGTATCAACGCTATTCGCACATGCTTTTCGGGGTGTGCATGAAGTATCTGAAGGACGAGGAAAAGGCGAAGGATGTGGTAATGGACGTGTTTGAGAAGATCTTGAAAGACCTCAAACGCCACGAAGTGGACAACTTCAGAACTTGGGTTTACAGCGTAGCAAAGAATCAATGCCTCATGCTGTTACGATCGGAGAAACGTGTTGATACCAAACATGAGGAATTTGTGCATGTAACTGCGCAGATCATGGAATTGGACCTACCCGAACATCTTAACGGAGAAAGTCAAGAAGAAACAGACAGAAAACTGATGGAGGCGGTAGATACGCTCAAAAAAGAACAGCAAGATTGCATACGCTTGTTTTACTTTCAGAAGAAATCGTACGAAGAAATTGAAGCCCAGACAGGATTTACCTACAAGCAAGTGAAAAGCTTTTTACAGAATGGAAAACGGAATCTGAAAATAGAGCTCAGCAAAAACCATGAGTAAAGCGCTATACATACAAGACGATTTCGGAAATCAGATACCGATGCTGGATGCCAATGGTAACCTCACCATGCAGGTTATCATGCTCTACACGGAAGACAAACTAACTACTACGGACCGAAAGGCTGTGGATGCTTTTGCTGCTCAGGATGAGATGAGTCGCGATGCTTTGGATGGATTTGCGCTCACGGGCTCTGCTTCTAAAACAAGACACGTTCTCGGAGAATTGAACAACGAGATTCAAAAAAAATCAGGAGCGAAAGCTTCTTCTGCCCTACTTCCTAAGGAAGAGAACACGTTCAATTACCAGAAATTAGCAGCAGCCGTTGCTTTGCTTTTGGTGGTTGGAGGTGGATCATTCTTTATCGCGCAGCAAATCAGCACCAATGAATTGGCCGAGAGTATTCCTGTTGAGCAGGAAAAGACCACGGAACAACAAATGGATGCTGAACCACTGCTCGATGAACTGATGGATTCGGACTCCATTGGTGTTGTTCCTACAGAGCAGGACAAGACAATTGTAGTGGAAAAACCAGAGTCTCCAACTACAACGAAGAAACTCGAAACGGAAGCTCCTACGAAACCAAAGGAGACTATTGTTGCTCAGAAAGAGCCGTTGTCGAATAAAGATGTGGCTTCGGAAGAAAAGAACGATGAGTTAGCGCTGGAGGATGCTGAAGTTGCACAAGAGGTATCCTTTGACACTAAAAGGTCTGCGGCTGAAGCTGAACAGGTGGCGGATCAATTGGCGGCTGGAAACGCTACGTATAGTTCGGCAGAAACCAAGCTGAGAGAAGAAGAATCAAATCGTGAAGAAGCACTCAGTTCTGCTATGAAAAAGGAGAAAGCTCCTGCAATGGGCCAGGTTCCCGAATCGCGAAGCGAAGCGGCAATGACCCGCCAGCAGAACCCGAATGAAAACCAAGGCCTTATTCAACCTGCCAATAGCTCCGCCAACTATCCAGGTGGCGATCTAGAAATGTACAAGTTCATTGAAGGGAAGAAAAACTACACTGAGGCTATGCGAAGTCAAGGTGTTTCGGGTACGGTAACCATCAAATTTGATATTGAAACCGATGGCAGATTAACGAACGTAGTTGTGAAGAGTAGTTTGAATGGACTACTTGATGCAGATGCGCTGAGAGTGATTCGTTCTATGCCTACTTGGACTCCGGCATACGAGAACAACAAACCTGTCAGGTCAGCTCGATCAGTAAATATTAAGTACGGAGAAAAAACAGAGTGATCAATCTCTGATCACGTGTACCACGCCATTGTAAACGTAGCGGTCTAGATCGGCAAACTCCCTGAAAGTTATCTGGTAAACGTAAGTTCCATTCGGCACAGGCTTTAAAGATTCCATGTGCATTCCATCCCATTTCTTGCCGAATTTACCGGTCTGCCAAACCATCTTTCCCCATCGGTCGAAAATGAACATATCGTAACTCTCTTCGTCAATGCCTTCTCCTTGTGGGTAGAAATAATCGTTGTTGCCATCTTGTGTAGCACCGTTCTGTCCCGGAGTGAAGGCATTAGGAATGTACACGGTAAGAAGCGGGTCGATATTCACATAATCATACACTGTATCTTGACAGAATCCATTGGAGGCCAACAATTGTACAAGATAATCGCCAGAACGATCGTAGCTGTGCCGTGGATCTTCTTCAAAGC
>JAGYJL010000056.1 GCA_018402015.1 Flavobacteriales bacterium
TCGAACCCGCGACCCCCTGCGTGACAGGCAGGTATTCTAACCAACTGAACTACCGGACCATGGTAATTTCTTGGGCTGCAAATGTAAATTAAAATGTGAAACGAAAAAGCACTTTTAAAAATTATTGCGGCACAATTTCGTAGTCGATTCGGTCAATGCCATTTACGCGGATTCCGGTCATGTTTTGCATCACTTGAAAATAATACGTTCCAGGCGCTGAAAGGTCAACTTCTTCAATATCCACTGAAAACGTTTTTTTACGCATTTCTAAAGCTGGTCTATCATTTACATTAACGACCCTTTGCAGCATCAGTATGCCGGCAGAAGGACTGATAACCTTCATTTTGAAATAGAATTTGTCGAACTCGTAATTTTCGTTCATCGTGAGTTTGAGTCGAAAGAGTTGTGAGACAGAATCCTTAATTGCTACTCGGAATAGCGGTGTTTGATCGGACTTCCAAACACCGCTAAGGAACGTGCTTTTCCCTTGATCATCGGTTGGCTGAAACTCAGGGTTGCGTACAATTCTAAGCGAGCCTTCTATTCCGTCAATAACCTCTGTTTCCCCATTGTTCAGATGGATGATGACGGTAAGGCGTTCGTTCTCATCTAAGAAGACTTGTTTGATAACATTATTGAAACTACCATTCACTTTCAGATTGTCGTTTAAAGTGTCGTTGCCGATGATGTAGCTGACACGAAGGAAGATGGAGCCCGTGTAAGCGTCTGTGGCATTTAAGAAAAGCGATACGTCCACGTAACATTTGAAATTTGCTGGATAGGCCGTTGTGATCGGTTCGTCTCGGGAAAGTTTGGTAAAGTCAACTCCAAATGATGCGATGGTTTGGAGTAGGAGTAGGCCAGTGATCAAAAATCTCATTAAAACAGTTTTTTACGCTTAAGCAGATAGGGTAGTAGCACTTGATCAAACCCCTTGGATATGTCCGCCTGCACGAGGTCTATACTGTACTGCCCGCATTTCAGTTTCAGATCATGTTCAAATTTGCGCATCGACTTCTGATAAGCTTCCCGGACTTCGAGTGGATTGAGCTTCAGTTCTTCGCCTGTTTCCATATCCACAAAACGATACGGACGATTTTCGAAATCGAAATCTAACTCCTTCTTTTTATCCGTTACATGAAAAAGAATGACCTCATGTTTGTTGTGCTTCAAATGCTGCAGAGCATTCCAAAGGTCATCCTGGTTTTTCTCTGAGTTCTCAATCATATCGCTGAATAGAATCACCAATGATCTGCGCTTGAGTTTGTCCGCAATCTCGTGCAATGCCTGTGCTCCCGAACTTCGCTTGGTCCGGTCTTTTGCAAGTGGCAGCAACAGCTTTTCTAGTTCGCTGAAAATCAATTGCGAATGAGTTGTAGTCGATCTGGTATCCGTATGGACTTCAACATTATCTGCAAAAAGGGAAAGCCCAAACGCATCCCGTTGTTTTTTAAGAAGATGAACCAGCGAAGCAGCAGCATAAGTGGAGAATCCAATTTTGTTTACGTCCAAATGCGAATCGTTTTCCTTCACTGGAAAATACATTGATGACGATGTATCAATTACAATTTGGCAACGGAGGTTGGTTTCTTCCTCGTATCGCTTCACAAACAGCTTCTCCGTTCGAGCGTAGAGTTTCCAATCGATGTGACGGGTTGATTCGCCATTGTTGTAAAGACGATGCTCCGCAAATTCCACCGAAAAACCATGAAACGGACTTTTGTGCAAACCCGTAATGAATCCTTCAACCACCTGTTTGGCTATGAATTCGAGCTTACTGAATCGCTTTACGCGCTGACTATGTAGAGAAATGCTGTTCATGGAAAAAGGACTGCCGTCCTGCTTCAAATATCGCAATTGCGTTGGAGCATAGGACGGCAGTCCGATAATGTTATTGTTTTTGAATCACATCAAAGCATCAAGCTTTGCTGAGAAAGTCTGCTTTGGAGCAGCACCAACTTGCTTATCCACAATTTCTCCGTTTTTGAAGAAAAGTAGAGTTGGGATATTTCTTATACCGAATTTGGCTGCGGTTTCTGGGTTATTGTCAACGTCAACTTTTCCAATCACAGCTTTTCCTTCATAATCGCTAGCCAATTCTTCAACGATCGGACCTACCATGCGGCAAGGGCCGCACCAAACTGCCCAAAAATCCACCAAAACAGGCTTGTCTGATTTCATTACAAGCTCTTCGAAATTTGCGTCTGTCAATTCTAATGCCATTGTATTTGTGTTTACTGTTAGTTCTAAATCTGAGCTGCCAAAAGTATAAAAACCATTAGCGAACGCTATCGTTTATCCGACAATCATTTGAATGAAACTTCCAAGCCAAGTTGATCGCGAATGTCATAGATCAGCTTCTGTTCTGGCTTCACTCGAACCTTTTTCGAATGCATGTCAACCCAAACGCCTTCCTTATTCACCACTCGCATGTTCACCTTACAACTGCCAGGATGTTCGTGAAGAAACGATCTGAGTTCTGAAATGTTCTCAGGCTTCACCTCGTCAAGCGGCATGGTGATGGTGATGCTAGTGGTTTTCTTTTCAAGAATATCGTTCAGCAACTCGATGCTGTTCAGCTTGAATTCCTTTTCTGGGGGCGCGCCATCAGCACCGCCCCAGCGTTTTTCCTTCCAAACGCCTCTTACATAAAGGAAGAATTCCATATCGAGGTATTGGCGGAACTTGGTATAATCCTCACCGAAAAGACGGAATTCCATTGAGCCTTCCTTGTCCTCAATTTCAAAGATGCCATATGGGTTATTTTGCTTGGACATGCGATGCTGAACGGCCGTTACTACTCCGGCAAATTTGTATTCACCTGGACTCATCTTCGCTTCTTCGGAATCCAACAAACCAAGATGTATGTTACAGTATCGTTTCATTACTAGTTCAAAATCATCTAACGGATGGCCTGAAATGTAAACTCCAACAACCTCTTTCTCTGCTTTAAGCTCTTGAATGTTGCCCCATTTCTCGCAATTGGGTATTTGTGGTTCAGGAAGTTGAACATCAGAAGCATCTCCAAAAAGGGATACCTGCGAACTATTTTCTGATTCTTGGAAACTCGCTCCGAATTTGATTGCGCTCTCTAGAAATGTTCCTTTTCCTTCCTCTCGTTCGAAAAAATACTGTGCTCGGTGGCTGTTCTCAAATGAGTCAAAAGCACCTGAAAGCGCCAAACTTTCCAAGGCCTTTTTATTCGCTGCACGAAGATCAATTCTCTTCGTTAGATCAAATATCGAATTGAACTTTCCATTGGCTTTTCTTTCCTCAATGATGGCCTCAACTGCACCTTCACCCACACCCTTGATGGCTCCAAGTCCAAAACGGATTTCGCCCTTATCATTTACTGCGAATTTGAACTGACTTTCGTTCACATCTGGACCTAGAACTTGCATTCCCATTCTGCGGCATTCATCCATGAAGAACGTCACCTTTTTGATGTCGTTCATGTTGTGCGTCATCACCGAAGCCATGTATTCAGCAGGATAATTCGCCTTGAGATAACCTGTTTGGAACGCTACAACGGAATAACACGTAGAGTGCGATTTATTGAACGCGTATTCGGCAAATTCTTCCCAATCGCTCCAGATCTTCTCTGCAATTTTCAGATCATGACCATTCTTTTCGCAGCCTTGCAGGAATTGCGGTTTCAATTTAGCCAAAAGAGCAAAAATCTTCTTACCCATTGCCTTACGCAGCACATCCGCATCGCCTTTGGAGAAGCCAGCCAGCTTTTGCGACAGTCGCATTACTTGCTCCTGATAGACCGAAATACCGTACGTTTCCGCCAAGTATTCCTCCATTTCTGGAAGGTCGTAGGTTATTTCTTCCTCGCCATTTTTACGCGCTATGAAGTTTGGAATGTACTTCAGTGGACCTGGCCGATAAAGGGCGTTCATCGCAATCAGATCCGCAAACTTGTCGGGTTTCAGTGCACGCAAATGCTTTTGCATTCCAGCCGATTCAAACTGAAAAGTACCGTTGGTCTGTCCCTTTTGATATAACTTGTAGGTTTTCTCATCATCCAGCGGAATATCGTCAGGGTTAATGTCGATTCCGTGCCGCGCCTTCACCAGTTTGATGGCGTCCTTAATTATCGTCAGTGTTTTCAGACCCAAGAAATCCATCTTCAGCATTCCCGAAGATTCCACCACACTATTGTCGAACTGCGTAACCGATAGATCGGAGTCTTTGGCTGTGGTTACTGGAATATGATTCGTGATGTCATCGGGTGTGATGATAACGCCACATGCGTGAATTCCCGTGTTTCGGATGGAGCCTTCGAGAACCCGCGCCTCGTTAATGGTTTTAGCGATTTCATCGTTTCCTTCCGAATATTTTCGGAGTTGCATGGCTTGTTCCACCTTTTCGGAATCGCCCAGTTTGGATTTTAACTCCTTCTCGTCAAGCCCGAAAATTTTGGCAAGACTGATGTCTGGAATCAACTTGGCGATTCTATCTGCTTCAAAAAGGGGAAGATTGAGCACACGTGCGGTATCGCGAATGGCAGATTTGGCCGCCATGCTACCGTAGGTGACTATCTGTGCTACCTGATTCTTGCCGTATTTAGCTACAACCCAGTCAATTACCTTTCCTCTTCCTTCATCGTCAAAATCAATATCAATATCAGGAAGCGACACCCGATCAGGATTCAGGAAACGCTCAAACAGGAGGTCGTATGCAATGGGATCCACGTTGGTAATACCGATACAATACGCAACAACAGAACCCGCGGCCGAACCCCGTCCTGGGCCAACCGCAACGCCCATTTTCCGTGCTTCTGAGGTAAAATCCTGAACAATGAGGAAGTAGCCGGGATAACCTGAGTTGGCAATTGTTTGCAGCTCAAAATCGATGCGCTCGCTAATTTCTGGTGTTATCTCGCCATAGCGCTTTTTTGCGCCTTCATAGGTCAGATGTCGCAAGTAGGCATTCTCACCGCGCTTTCCTTTGTCTTGTTCGTCCTCAGGGTCGCGAAATTCTGCTGGAATATCGAACACAGGAAGTAGTACATCTTGCTTCAACCGGAATGGCTCAATTTTATCGACAATCTCGGTGATTGTCTCAAAAGCCTCTGGCAGATCGGCAAAGATCTGCTTCATTTCTTGCTGACTTTTAAAGTAGAATTGATCGTTCGGGAAAAGCCGTTTAATGTAATCGCGGCCGCGAGATTCCTCATCGATCTTCACGCCTTCTTTCAGGCAGCAAAGAATGTCGTGCGCCCGCTGGTCTTTCTGATTGAGGTAATAAACGTTATTGCTTGGAAAGTAGCGCACATCATGCTTTTTGGCGAATTCCAAAAGCACTTGATTGACACGTTTTTCGGCTTCCAATCCGTGGTTGATGAGCTCCACATAGAAGTCATCGCCAAAGTTTTCCTTGTACCAGAGAAAGGCTTCTTCTGCTTGCTTTTCGCCAACGTTCAGAATAAGATTCGGAACTTCTCCCCCACCACCTCCAGTCGTCACAATCAGGTCGCCTTTGTATTGCAGTAGCAGTTCTTTGTCGATACGTGGCACGTAGTAGAATCCATCCGCATACGAGATCGAGCTCAGCTTCGCCAAGTTGTGATAACCCTGCTTGTTCTTGGCCAATAGCACGGTCTGATAACCGTTGTTCTGCCGCGTTCTGTCCTTGTGATTATCGGTAACGTAGAATTCGCAACCCACAATTCCTTTGATTGGTCTTTTCAGTTCGCCTGTCGCCTCGCCAGATTCGATTTTTGCGTTGTGATCAGCGATGCTCGCATTTGCAGCTTCAATTTCGTTGACGAAATGAAATGTGCCGAACATATTGGCATGGTCGGTAAGCGCCACGGCCGGCATGCCATCTTCCACGGCTCTGTTAACGAGGTTTTTGATTCGGATAGTAGCCTGCAGAACACTGAACTGCGAGTGACAATGCAAGTGCGCGAAGTCGTGTGTGATCTCAGCTTTGGGAACGGTGGTCTCAACCTTTTTAGCTGACGCTTTTTTGGACGCAGCCACTTGGTTGCCAACGTCAATATCCTCTGTTTTAATTTGAGACGGATTAGCCGTTTGAAAGGCTTGCAGGGCTTCGGGGTTTAACCCGGCCTTATCAGATTTAATGACACCGATTCGAATCAACTCTAAGAAGCAACGGGCAGTTGCTGCCACGTCAGCCGCTGCATTGTGTGCTTCTTCAAATTCTTCTCCGAAAAGCTTTACGTGAAGTTCGGTGAGCTTCGGCCACTTGAACTGCCCACCTCGTCCGCCAGGAATGGCACAGAACTCAGTCGATTCATCTTTAGTGTCAATGTAAGGCAGGTCCATGATAGGAGCTGAATCGCCCATGCGCATGTATTCTGCACCCATAATGTTGATATCGAACTCGATATTGTGACCAGCAACGATTTTCGACTTGCCAAGCACTTCGGTAAATCGGTCGAGAGCTTCTTGAAGCGGAATACCTTCCTCTAAGGCCTTTTTGGTAGAAATACCGTGAACCTGCTCAGAATTGAACGGAATATCGAAACCATCTGGTTTTACGATAAAATTATCTGCTTCGATCAACGAACCATCGGCCGCATGCAACTGCCACGCCAATTGGACCAGTCTGGGCCAATTATCAGCGTCAGTTATGGGGGCATCATAGTTCTTCGGCAGACCAGTGGTCTCCGTATCGTAGATCAAAAACATGAATGATTCGGATTAATGAAATAGACTGCCGAATTTAGGTTTTTGGTTGGCTGATTTTACCCGTGTTGATAACTGAGGATAACGGTTGACCTCCCCCAACCCCTCCTTTCTAGGAGGGGAGTTTCTCCCTGATTCAACATTTGAAAGTTGCTCCAACTCTCCCCCTGGAAAGGGGGAGTGGCCGTAGGCCGAGGGGGTTAATTGGTTCAATCAGTTGATGCTACATCAATTGCCAAGGCGCAAAGGGCTGCTGAGAATACGACATATGCGAGTACCATGACCGTGCGTTTGCTTATTTAAACGACAACGCTTGGGGGGTTATTGTTCAGATTCAGGTTTTTTAACGAATAGAGCGCAGGTGATGATGGGATGAGGTTTTGAGGAAACGATGATGTTTGCGGATTGCGCAGCTTAGAGGAACCCCAAAAGACTTCTCGGTACACTTTGACTTTGCTCAATGCAGGTTTGTTTTTGTGCCACAAAACCACTCTAATTAAGAGGGAAGTTGAACTTGTTTTTAACTTGCTGAAAATGAATTAGAAAAGGTGTTTGTTTATTCCTAACTATTATTGCATTTTTGCACCCCCAAAATTTTAAACAATTAATCTAGTCTAAATGCCAACTAAAATCAGATTGCAGAGACATGGAAGAAAAGGCTATGCGTTTTTTCACATCGTAGCAGCCGATTCGCGTGCCCCACGAGATGGGAAGTTCATTGAAAAGTTGGGAGTTTACAATCCGAACACAAACCCAGCAACTATCGAGATTGATTTCGATAGCGCTGTTAAGTGGTTGGAGAATGGAGCTCAGCCTACCGACACATGTCGGGCAATACTTTCCTACAAAGGGGTGCTTTACAAGAAACACCTTCTGGGTGGAGTTAAGAAAGGCGCTTTTTCTCAAGAAGAGGCTGATGCTAAGTTCGATAAGTGGATGAATGATAAGTCTACTAAGATTGAGCAAGGTGCCAATTCAATCGTAAAAGCTCAAGAGAAAGCTAAAGCAGATGCCTTGAAGGCTGAAGCTGCTGCGAAAGAAGCT
Organism: Flavobacteriales bacterium; assembly: GCA_018402015.1. Lineage (GTDB taxonomy): Bacteria > Bacteroidota > Bacteroidia > UBA10329 > UBA10329 > UBA10329. Next base: position 7,707 of record JAGYJL010000056.1, read on the forward strand.
ATGGCTGCTAAAGTAGCTGCTAAAAACTCTCCGCTTGCGGAAGAAGTTGAGGCTGCAACAGAAGAAGCTGCCGAAGGTGATGCTCCTGCTGAAGTAGCTGCTGAGGCTGCTGCTCCAGAAGTTGTTGCTGAAGAAGCACCTGCTGCAGAAGAGCCAGCTACAGAAGAAGAGAAGCCAGCAGAGTAAGCGTGAATGATCTCAAGGTCCTTGGCACCGTTGTGCGTTCTCATGGACTCAAAGGAGCATTAAAGGTAAATGCCGAATCGGCAGGTTTTCCGGAATTAAAAAAAGACGAACCGGTCTTCATCCAATTACAGGGTGGGCCGGTTCCTTTTTTTGTTGAAGAATGCTCTGTGAGTGGATACGACAAACTTGTTATTAAGCTGGAGGAAATCGATTCGTTGGAAAAAGCCGAGTCGTTTATTGGAAAAGCCATCCTTTTAGATAGAGCTCGATTCGAAGCTCCAGAGGCAGATGCTTCTAATGAACTTATTGGATTTACTGTTGTAGATTTTAAAAAGGGCAACATTGGTATTGTTTCTGGATTTCTTGAAACACCTCAGCATCCTGTCTTAGAGGTTGAGTTCAATAATAAGACCATTCTTATACCGTGGGTGGAGGAAATAGTTAAGGAAGTGGAAGTAGAAAAGAAGGTGATCAGTGTGGAAGCGCCTGATGGCCTGATCGATCTTTACATTAATGGCTGAACCATATTTTCAGTTCAAAAAATTCAGAGTTTATCATTCTGCTGGTGGTTTCAAGGTGGGTACCGATGGCGTTCTTCTTGGAGCTTGGGCTCCCGTGTGCGAAAATGATAGAGTGCTCGATATTGGAACGGGAACAGGGCTTATATCGCTAATGATCGCTCAGCGAGCGAAAGTAACCGTTGATTCGATTGAGATCAATCCCATTGCAGCGTTGCAAGCCGTTAGGAACGTCATGTGTTCGCCTTTCTCTAACGTACATGTATACAATGAGGACGTGGCTGAATTTGTGAAGCGCGGTAATAAGTACGATCTGGTGGTTTGCAATCCACCGTTCTTTTCGCATTCTCAGCCATCGAAAGATATGTCTATTCGTTTGGCAAAACATACTGTAGCACTGAAGCCGCAAGATCTTTTTGTGCATGTTAGCAAACTGATCAATGATAAAGGACGATTCGCTGTAATATTCCCGAAGACGGAGTATGACGTTTTTTGTCGTTCTGCGAAAACCGAAGGGTTTTTTCCCAAAGATGTGCTGGATGTGTTTCCGCAGCCTGATTACCCAGAGATCCGATTATTGGTCAATTTCACAAAAGAAAATGTAGGTGAACCGAATAGAAGGGATTTCATGATTGAGAAATCGGGCATGCGCCACGATTATTCTGATGAGTATAAGGAACTCACCAAGGATTTCTTCTTACGATTCTAGCTCGAAAAAACTGAAATGAACACGTCCGTATTTACGCGTTTGTGTAAGTTCTTTAAAGGATGTGAATTCAACCTCAGCCGGATGCTCCACAACTAGGATGCCTTCTTCATTCAATAGTCCATTCTTTAAGATAGAATCGACCAATTCCTGATAATTCTCATAGGTGTAAGGAGGGTCGGCAAAAATCATATCCCACTTACCGCCTGTAGATTGTGCGAATCTCAGTGCATCCGTTTTCAGCACTGTTCCGTGCGTGTATCCAAGTTGGTCAAAGGTTGATTTTACAAAGGCTGCACATTTAGGGTTAGAATCAACTGAGGTGACTGAAACGGAGCCGCGACTAGCAAATTCTAAACTGATGTTCCCTGTTCCACAGAACAGATCAAGCACATTCAATTCTTCAAAATCCACAAGGTTATTAAGAATATTGAATAGACCTTCCTTGGCCTTGTCGGTTGTGGGCCGTACGGGAAGATTTTTCGGAGGACGAATTGGCCGACCTTTGAATAGGCCACTGATTATGCGCATGCTGTTGCAAATAAATACGGGAAACGATGCTCCGAAAGTTGGCTGAACGAGTAACTGTACGTTAGATTTTTAGGTGCTTTTTGGAAAGAGGTCTTTGAAATGAATCGAGATATGGTCTGAAACGTTTCGTCTCCCTTATTCACAGTTCCTCCTAACACTAATTGTATGTCGGAATGAAGGATATTGAGAGATTCTAGCGTTGCCATAAGAAAGTACAGAACGTCATCCGGTTTGCCGTAACTGAACCAATTTGAAAAAGCCAACTTACCATCGCGGAAAACAACCAGTGCAAATTGTGTTGCTTCTAGGATAAGATGGGCAGAAGTTCTTTGTGAATTTCCGATCAATTCATCTACCCAAATTAGAAAGGAGGAACTGATCTTCGCCAATCACATTTAATAATTCTGTCGGAAGCGCGTGAATTCCAACTATTTCGTTGTTTTTAAACTGATACTGCTGTAGATTCAGTTCTCGATTCTGCCAAACACGAATTCGAAATTCTCTTTATGGCTGACTCTGAGTACAGAGATGATGGTATGAGGGTAACCGAACTGTCAGAAACGGAGAAGCGGGTTTGTTGCTATCGCCTACAGCGTCTTGGAATTCACCAGATTCTATCAACTCCTTTGTTTGTGCAGTCCAAACACCGTTGTCGACGAGTAAGGAAATGAATAACTGAACAGCTCAATGGCTTTGAACGCGCTATTCACTTTGTGAATCTGAATAGAATTCTAGAAATATCAACAAAGATTGAAGGCCGACATCGGCAGTTTCCTGCTCGTTGTCGGCCTTCAGATGAATTTGTTTTTTGTAAACGGGAGAAGCCAATTGCTTATTCCCAGTTTCCACGCTTGTTGATGGATCGCTCATGGAACCGACTCTAAGACCTTCTTTCGGGTCGTAGTATTCTGTCAATACCATCAAAGATGTAAGCGTTCTGACCAAACACTTCAAACACCGGTACTTGAACCTGACCTTTCAATAACGCCACTTTCCATTACAAACTCTTGTTTTTTACTGTATGGGATAAAACGTACGTCATTCAACTCTCCTGTCAATTTGAACAATGAATCGCGAACGCTTACCAATATGGTGTCTCTAGTAACCAATCCCATATCAACGGCCTCTTGTTCCGTCAACGTATCTGGCACAGTTCCCAAAGCTCGCACTACAGGAAATGAGTCTGAATTGATGAAAACGAACAATGAATCGAAATTGGGCGCGTATCCTCTGTAAACCGACTTGTGCGCCAACTGCCAGTCTCTGATAGTTTCCAGTTTAGCAATAACCTTTGCGTAACGCTTCTGCTTTTCTTGGTTGAATTCAATAGGAGCTTGAATTGAGCGGTATGCAAAGTATGCCGTTACAAATGCCAATGGAAGGAATACGAAGAATAGTGCTTTTTGAATTCCACCGCCTAATAGGCCGAGTTTCATCAGAATCGCAAAAATCCCAACAAGTAGAATTAAACCACCACCAAGAAGCCAAAAGGCATTCTGCCACCAAAATGGCAGATGAAAGCACCAATGCTCCACCAACAATCAACATTGTCGGGAAAATGAAATCGCCTATGTTTCTACCGAAATCGCTCATTTAAATTATCTATGCTGTAACGTCAATTTTTCAGGATGCGTGCAAAGCTACATTTTTTTCAAACGGCCGTAAGTACGTTTTCTGAACGATTGTTTGTACTTTAAGTATTAACACACTGTGTGTTATAAAAACGAAATGGTCAAGAACGAGTTTTGCGCGTATACCTAAATTGCGCCCAAATTAGTTACGAAATGAGGATTCTCGGATTGTTGGTCTCTGTGATGTTTTTCATCCACCTGAACTCAGTAAGCGGACAAACGATAAAAGGAAAGGTTACAGACCAGTCTACGGGCGAGACGCTCACTGGGGTGAACATTTTCAGTGATGATAATACTGGGGTGGCCACAAACATAGATGGAGAGTATAGTCTTAAACTCGCAGCTGGAAGCCATACAGTCACGTTTAAATTTATCGGTTATCAAGAGGTAAAGAAGAGGTTTACTCTAGGTGAAGGAGAGACTGTTACGTTTGATGCTAGTCTTCCTTTAGAGAGTACAACGTTGGATCTAGTTGTTGTAACAGGTAGTCAGTTTGAAAAGAAACTGGAAGAAGAGATGGTTACAATAGACGTGGTGCAGAATTATCTTATTCAGAACACGGCAAGCCCAGATCTTAAAGCAGCAGTTTCCAAAGTACCTGGGGTAACCATTTTAGATGGTCAAGTATCTATTCGTGGTGGAAGCGGGTATAGTTATGGTGTTGGTAGCAGGGTTCAGTTGGTTATAGATGATGTGCCTTTGTTGACAGGTGACCTCAAGGACATTCAATGGAGCGCAATTCCCTTAGAAACAGCTGAACAAATTGAGGTTGTTAAAGGTTCATCAAGTTCCATGTATGGTTCTGGAGCTATGAATGGAGTTATACATGTGAGAACCGGTTGGGCTAAGGAGAAACCAGAAACAGAGTTCAGAATCTATCACGGTTTATACGGAACACCTAGAGCGAAAGAGGCCCGATGGTGGGAAGGTACTTTCAGTCCGATGTTTACGGGTGTTTTCTTTTCGCATCGAAGAAAGATCAAGAATCTCGACCTAGTAGTCGGAGGACACGGTAGTTCGGACCTCACGTATCTTCAGCGAGGTCATCGCCAAGCGATACGTATCAATTTCAAGACCCGCTATCGTGATCAAAAGATTCAGGGATTGTCGTACGGAATAAATGGAAACGTTCAGTTTCAACAATCGGGAAGATTCATTCTATGGAAAGATGATCTTGGGGGTGCATACGTTCCACTAGACGGAACAAGTTCTCAAGATAAGTATCTGTTTGCCAATATTGACCCATATGCGCACTACAGCAGTGATGTGGCCGGTTTGCATAGCTTGCGCATGAGGTATTTTCGCGTTGAACGAAGGAATGATAAATGGGAAGACCCTTCTGCGTCCAATGTTCTGTTCCTGGATTATCGTTTTCAGAAGGAATTCAAGTACAATTTTCATCTGATTGCTGGCATACAATACCAATATGTATGGTCGGCCAGTTCGCTTTATCCAGATGCTGGAACCATTTACACCCACAACCCAGCTGTTTTTGCACAAGTGGAGAAGAGCTTCTTTGATAAGCGCCTTACTGTACTTTTTGGAATCCGAGATGAGTGGAATGAAATTGTCTCCGTAAGTAAAGAAACCTCCAATCCAATTTTCCGAGGTGGGGTAAATGTAAAAGTTGCTAAAAAGACACACCTTCGAACGTCATTCGGTCAGTCGTTCAGATTTCCAAGTATTGGCGAAAAGTATCTTCAAGCAAGTTTAGGTGTAATCGATATTCGACCAAGTCAGGATCTACAGGCCGAGAGGGGTTGGTCTGCAGAACTAGGTTTGAAGCAAGGATTCCGTGTTTCGGGTTGGCACGGAAACTTCGATGTTGCGTTGTTCTGGTCGGAATATCGGGATATGATCGAATACGCGCTTAGAGTAGATACCAGTGGCATTTACTTCAAGCCTCTCAACGTAAGCAAAGCGCGTGTGGCAGGATTTGAGCTTGGTCTTCAGGGAGACGGAAAGATCGGACCAATACCATTGCGCGTTTATCTTGGGTACACGTTCAATTATCCTGCGGATCTAGAAAGCGATACCACTCAGGAGAATTTTGGTATCTACATGCAAAACCTCTTTACCAGCATATCAAATCCGGATTCCTTATCGGATCTGAGTATCCTCAAGTATAGGATTGCGAACGTTTTTAAAGCCGATATTGAGTTGGATCTTTGGAAATTCACACTAGGTTACACGGTTGAGTATACAAGCTACATGGATCGTATTGATGCTTCATTTGAGTCGTTGTTGCCTGGATTTTCTGATTATCGGCAGTTGCACAATGGTGGTGTTTGGCGAATGGATGCAAGATTGGGAGTGAAAATCGGTAAGAATTCAACCGTAGCGTTTATTGCAAAGAACTTCTTGAACGAGTTTTACTCGGTAAGACCAGGCGTTATGGAGCCGCCCAGAAACTTTACTATTCAGTACAACCTAAAGATCTGAGGCGGAAACCTCAAATAGTTTGTAGATATCCGGGTTCGGAATTGGAATTCCGGTTGTCAGCACTGTTTTTATCGCAACAATTACTAGGATAAAAACGATTGTTGGTACAATTGGCCAACGTTCCCATGTTTTCTGACGCGGAATCTTGAAAGAGCCCATAAGCATTGCGTGAACTATCATAACCAAAAGAGCCAGAATAGCGGCAGCGAATGAGATTGTGTTGGGAATAATATTGATCGGATAGACCACAATGGTTACGATGAGTCCACCTGCAACTACTGGCAATAGAACTTGATAACGTAGGAACTTAAAACGTTCGCTTTCAGAACCAATTTGTTTTGACGACCAAGCCGTTTGAAGGAATGGTTTTGCGTACAGGATTCCAATTCCAATGGTTATTAGGAAGCCCAGGAATCCAATTGCCCACTCGGTGGATGGTTTGTAATACATATAGCTGGTGAAAATAGCCAGTTCGAAACCCAAAGAGTCCAACCTTCGGTATTCAAAGTTTCCAGCAAAGGGAACACTCATCATTCTTTGGGCTAAAACCATAAATGAAATGAGACTTCCCCACAACATGAATAGTCGGATGAAAATGTACGACTTGCGCATAGCCAGATAAAGACCATAAAAGAAGAATCCTAAAAAGCTCATTGCAATGGACCCAACAATAAAGACCCTCTTAACGCAATGCGGATACCAACCATCATTATTGGCGTACCTGATAGTATCGTAGAATAGTACGGGCTCCAACTCAAAATGAGCAGCGGCAATAGCCGTTACTAAATCGTATACAATGTAAAGTACAAGATAAGCTGACGCGAAAAGAAAAGAAGACCCGATGAATTCGGCCCATTCGATTTTTTTGGTTCTTACAAGAACCGGGATCTCTGTGCTATCATCTACTGATTGAATAGAAATGAGGTCTTCGATCTCCTCATCGAAAGGCTCAATCTCGTGGCTCATTGCTTAGCCTTACCCACTATTCTAAGTTTTGCAAACTTGAGCAAAAGTTGCTTGTTGCCTGCGCCTTGAAATGCTACTGTAGCTTTCACATTTGGTGGTTCGCCATCCATTGCGACAACTTCTCCTTTTCCAAACTTATCATGGATTACTTCTGTTCCTACGATGATCCTGCTAACATGTTCGCTGGTTCCATCGCCAGTATCAAGACCGCCAGGAACTCGGCTATCATCGTACTTTGTAAGATTTCTACTTTTCATTTCTCTTCGAATTCCCGTGCCTTCTGAGGCCGTGTTTCTTGAATCTGAACTTCTACGATTCCAACTCACCGAAGTTACGGCTTTTTTACTAAGTACTGGTTTTGAGGCGGTTACATCAAGGTGTTGTTCCGGAATTTCTTCAATAAAGCGGCTTGGTTCGCTATGTACCAAACTTCCCCATCTGAAACGGCTTACCGCGTAGCTCAAACTAACGCGTTTTTCTGCTCTAGTTAGTGCTACATAGAACAGTCGCCTTTCTTCCTCCAGATCTGTCCTCGAACTCAGCGACAGTTGAGACGGGAATAAATTTTCTTCTAGCCCAACTATGTAAACAAAAGGAAATTCAAGACCCTTTGATGCGTGAATCGTCATTAACGAGACCCTGTCATTGTTGTTCGGGTCTTTGTCAGAATCAGCATCGGTAAGAAGCGCAATATCTGCTGTAAACGTATCAAGGGTTTTTATCTGATTCTCGTCAACGACTTCATCCTCGCCAGGAGTTTCTTCCACAAACTCTTTCAGCCCGTTCAAGAGTTCTTGAATATTCTCGTATCGACTAACTCCTTCTGGAGATTTGTCGGCATACAGATCACGTAAAAGACCAGACGAGGCTGCTATTTTCGAACCGAGTTCATAAGCATCAGTTGTGCTCAATTCAACCTGAAAACTTTTGATCATGTTAGAAAACAATTCCAGCTTTTGTGCTGTGCCGGTGTTGAACTGCGATTGCCTGACCTCTGCCGAGCTGATAATGCTCCAAAGGTCTTTGCCCCAATCATTGGCAAGTACAACGATTTTGTCTAACGTGGTTTTCCCAATTCCTCTGGCCGGGTAATTTATTACACGTTTAAGCGCTTCTTCGTCTTGAGGATTGATAACTAGTCTGAAGTACGAAATAAGATCCTTTATCTCTTTTCGCTGATAGAAGCTTTGTCCGCCATAAATACGATATGGGATATTCATTTTGCGAAGAGATTCTTCTATGGAGCGTGATTGAGCGTTGGTCCTGTAAAGAATCGCAAAGTCGCTATCCTTCGCCTGCTCGTTCATTTTGGTTTCGAAGATGGATCTGGCAACAGACATCCCTTCTTCGTTATCGGTCAAATTCCGTGTTACGCTGATCGGTTCTCCATCATTGTTGCTTGTCCAAACCGTTTTCTTTAAACGATCTTTATTGTGCTCAATTACATGATTTGCCGCTCCTACAATGTGTTTAGTGGATCGGTAATTCTGCTCTAGTTTAAAGGTCTTAACATCGGGGTAGTCCTTCCTGAAATTCAGAATGTTCTCAATATTAGCGCCTCGGAATGCGTAGATCGATTGCGCATCATCGCCTACCACGCAGATATTTTCAAACTTAGCGGCAAGTCTTTTTACTATCAGGTATTGAGCATAGTTGGTATCCTGATACTCGTCTACCATAATGCTCTTGAATCGGTTCTGATACTTGTTAAGTATATCCGGAAAATCTCGGAGCAATACGTTTGTCCAATAAAGCAGGTCATCAAAGTCCATCGCTCCTGAACGGAATAGGCGGTCAGCGTATTTTTGATATACAATTCCCATCTTCGGCTTGGCGCTCATCCTGTCCTCCGTAAACAGCTCATCGTTCTTTACATATTCATTTGCGGAGATAAGGTTTGTTTTGGCAGCCGATATTCTATTTAGAACAAGACTTGGCTTGTAGGTTTTATCGTCTAGTCCTTCCTCCTTCAAAATTGCCTTGATGAGATTTTTAGAATCGGCAGTGTCGTAGATCGTGAAATTGGATGGGTAGCCGATCTTTTCCGCTTCAAAGCGAAGGATTTTCGCAAATACAGAGTGGAATGTACCCATCCAGATATTTCGCGCTTCTGGCCCGACCATCTTCTCAATTCTAGATCGCATTTCCTTTGCCGCCTTATTTGTAAAGGTCAATGCTAGAATATTGAATGGGTCCACTCCAGCGGTTATAA
>JAGYJL010000057.1 GCA_018402015.1 Flavobacteriales bacterium
CAGAACGATTTTGGGCTAATTACAGAGGAAGCGTAAACCAACAAAAGCCCGATCAACGTTAGGATATTGAGAATCAGCATTGATTTGTTGAAGAAACGCCTCTTCTTGCGAGCATCTCCACTCATATCTCCTTGCTTGCCTTGAAAAGGATTTCTTTTTCCGATTTGCTTAGACTGTCGTAACCAGAACGCTTGATCTTATCAAGAATTGCATCGATCTGTTCTTGCTTGCTGGCTTTTGCTTCCTGATGCTCGTAGCGTGATCTTGGCTTGCTATGAACCACTTTTATGGGCCTATTTCTACGGGAAAATTGCTCGCGTATCCAAAAGATCGGACGAAGAAAATCAACAGTAAGGTCATTACCGTTCTTAAGTTGTGATGCGTAAACAAAACCGAAAAGTGCACCACCCAAATGCCCAAAATGTCCGCCTGCATTTCCGTTCGGAATCATGAGAATGTCCATGATCACCGAGAAAATGGCAATGTATTTCAGTTTTATGGGGCCTATTAGCACAAGACGAACCACATAGTTTGGTGCCGTTGTGGCTACGGCAACAACAACGGCAAGAACCGCAGCCGAAGCACCTTGCGCAAATGCAAATGGAGCTGAAGAACTGAACACGGGAAACAAATTCATAGCCAGAACAAAAAATAGCGCCCCAACAAATCCTCCAAGCAGATAAGTGCTTAGTAGTTTCTTACTATCATGGAAAGTGAGAAACAGGTTTCCACCGAAATAGAGCCACATCATGTTGAATAGAATGTGCAGAAATCCATCGTGCACAAACATGTGGGTAAGAATGGTCCAAGGTCGGTAGAGCAGCAGTTTGGGCGATGCTGGAATAGTGAGATAGTAGGACAGCAACTTGAACGTATCAATGCTTCCCGTGAGGTAAAATATCACCTGTAAAACCATCATTACCAGAAATATGCCTCCGTTGATGTAGATCAACTGCATGAGGATATTACCGGTTCTGAACTGGAATTTTATGTCATCCCAAAGAGCCATGAATTAAAAGCGGGTTTTACTCTTCTTCCAGTATTTAAGCAGAATGAATCCGAAGATCATACCGCCTAGATGAGCAAAGTGTGCAACGTTATCGCCCGGACGATTGCTTATTCCTGAGAAAAGTTCCAATAATCCATATCCGATAACGAAATACTTGGCACGAATAGGGAAGAGGAAGTATAGATAGATCTGCGCGTTCGGAAACATCATTCCAAAGGCAAGTAAAAGCCCGAACACTGCTCCCGAAGCTCCTACAGTGGGAACATTGAGCACTGCATTGAGCTTCGCTAGGTCAGGATCGCTATAGTTCTGGTTCATTTCCAGAACCGAAAGTCCTTCCGAACGGATCATCTCAACTGTTTCCTTTGGAATGGTTTTCAGTAAAGAGAAAAATTCCCACTCAAGAACACCTAAATGAATGAGGCCGGCACCAAGTCCTGTGGCCATGTAATAGATAAGAAATCGCTTGCCGCCCCAGTAATTCTCCAATGAATTTCCGAACATCCACAAAGCGAACATATTGAACATGATGTGCTGCAGGCTGCCATGCATAAAAATGTATGAAACCAATTGATGTGGACGGAAATAGTCTGATTGCGGAACGAAGAGACCGAGCAATTTTACCAGATCGATGCCAAGCGTGGCAAACGCATAAGTTCCAAGAAAGAACAGCCCATTGATGATGAGCAGATTCTTTACAACGGGTGGTAGTATACTGTATCCTCCTGGTCTTATTTCGTGTTGCGACATGTGATCCTTCTCCTTCTATCGTACTTAAAATGCTGCCATGATCAAGTTGAGATCCTTGAAAGGCAGGTCGAACGTTTTGGCCAGATATTCGTTGGTTACGGCTCCATTGAAGGTGTAAACACCATTACGCAGTCCATTGTCAAAACGCATCATGTTATTCAGTCCACCTACATCTGCCATTTCCAACATCATTGGCGAGAAAATGTTGCTTAGGGCCATGCTTGCCGTTTGAGCTACGCGCGATGCAATATTCGGAACGCAATAATGCACCACTCCATACTTTGAGAAAGTTGGATTGGCATGGTCTGTAACCTCCGAAGTTTCGATACATCCTCCTTGATCAATGCATACATCAATAATCACCGAACCGAACTTCATGTTACTCACCATTTCCTCAGTAACGAGAATAGGTGCGCGTCCTTTGTTCGAGCGGATGGCTCCAATAACCACATCGGCATTCTCCAATGCATTTGCCAATACATCTGGGTGGATAGTACTTGTGTACAGTCGCTGACCGATGTCGTTCTGCAAACGGCTCAGCTTCTGAAGTGAATTATCGAACACTTTTACAGACGAACCCAAACCAATGGCAGCTCTTGCAGCATATTCTCCAACTGTTCCAGCTCCTAATATCACGGTTTCTGTAGGTGGAACGCCTGTTACCCCACCCATCATCAATCCTTTACCCGCATTAACGTTAGAAAGGTACTCGGCAGCAATAAGCACAACCGTGTTTCCTGCAATTTCGCTCATAGAACGCACAAACGGATATCCACCGTCTTTGCCTTTTATAAAGTCGACCGCAATAGCTGTGATCTGCTTCTTTAACAAACGCTTCAAATAATTCTCTGGATGAACAGATAGCTGTAAGGCAGAAATGAGGCACTGCTTTGGTCGCATCAGGTCTATCTCGTCTAAGCTTGGCGGATCGACCTTGAGGATAATATCTGCCTCATAAACCTCCTTGGTGCTGTATGCGATCTTAGCGCCAGCTTCGCTGAAGTCCTTGTCTTCATAGTGAGCCCCTTTTCCCGCTCCGGTCTCAATAATTACCCGATGTCCGTTGTTGATCAAGCGTGCAACAGCCTCAGGCACCAGCGCCACTCGATTTTCCTGTAACGTACATTCCTTGGGTATTCCAATGAAAAGCTGCTGTTGCGATTTTGCAACCTCCAGCATTTCTTCCTGTGGCATAATGCCGCCAGATGCAGTTAGAGTGAATATGTTACGTGTTTGATTCGACATAAATCAACTATTAGTGTTTAGTTTGGAATTTGTACCGTAAAGTCGAACTAAGATATCTTGAAACTTTCCGTTTCGTGGTGTATCACTAGCGCTAACGTTGTAAGAAAAACCATTTGATTCAAATACATTTAAAAAATCAGATAAACTATGGTCTATTCCTTTCATATTGTGATGGTATTCAATTGCCAACTGGCGGATACCGCGCAATTTATTTTTGACTATTAAATCATTTACCACAGAGATTTCACCACCTTCGATATCTAGTTTGATGAAGTCCACTTTTTCTGGTTCATCAATGAAATCCGATAGCAACGATCCAGTGACTGTCGTTTTTACACCACCTCCTCTTTGCTCAAATGTGGATCCGACCAATGATCCACTTAAATCAAAATGAAAATCAATTGATTGATTTGAATCTGTCAATGCACAATTATGCAGTTCTACATTCCTGAGATTATTGTCATTTATATTTCTCTGCAGGATTTGAAAAATTTTAGGATTAGGTTCGAATCCAATGATTCTAGATTCAGGATAAATCATCTTGAAAAACAGAATGGACATTCCGATGTTGGAGCCTCCGTCAATAATGAATGGTGAATTGTTATCAGCCTTGAAAAAATACTGCTTTTCGATAAACATCTCTCGGAAAAGAATTAGTAAAGAGTCGTAGCAGATACCTTCTACCGTGTATCCTAAAAGTCTGACCTTTACCAATTCAGTGGGATTAGATGAAAACGTTGATTTAACTAGAAGCGTGTTCAATGCCAAGAAAACCCTAAGCTTATCCTTTACTCCTCCTAGTGAGTAATTTTTAGCTTGGAATAAATGCTTCACGAAAGTCCTTAAAAAGTTATACATCGATTGTGTTGTTGTATCTATTCTGTTATTATGATTTTTCTGCGATTATTCCAAGCTTTTATTGCCACCGAAATGTGCTTATTCGGAATAAGGCTGACTGCCATTTCGGGCCACTCAACCAAACAAAGATACCCACTAAAGAAATAGTCTTCGTAACCGATATCATACAACTCTTCTTCGCTCCGTATTCGGTACAGATCGAAGTGATAAACGGGGCCAACCTCGCTTTGGTATTCATTTACCAACGAAAAAGTGGGGCTGCTCACCTCATCGGAAACGCCCAAATGCAGGCAGAATTCTTTGATCAATGTGGTTTTTCCAGCGCCCATTTCTCCAGAGAAAAGAATGATTTTTTCCGTTTCAGACAGTTGCCTTAGGTACTGGCAAACGCTGTTGAGTTCAGAAACGGTACTAGCTTGGAATTCCTTGGTCAAAATGGTGGGTTTCGGCCACTAAGATAAAGCTACTTTTTACCCGATGTAGTTTCTTGAGGGTAGTAATTTTTAAGAATCGATTCCATCTGTTTTTCACCCTTGGAAACGGCAACGATCTCATTCCACATTTCTTCTGTAAGTAGTTCTTTTAGTGGTTGATCATGCTTTGGAATGGTGCCAAAAACCTTCAAAAGTTTTTTGTCCCAAACCTTAGAATATTTTACCAGATCGTCCGGATAGACCACTTTACGTTTGGTTCCTTCATCAATACCGCGAAATGGAGCTGGGATATTAAGGTATCCGTAGTCATCGGTAAGTTGCTCTCCGGGATGGATATCGCGAATGGCAATTTCGAAATCGTAGGCAGTTGTGAGGCAGTTTGAGTTGAAACTATGGTTTACGTAACGACCATTGTCCCAGCAAAGCACAAAGTTGCCGTGATTGTTTCTGAAAGTGTAGTAATCTAGAATATTCTGGTATATCGGCTCCATCTGTTGGAAGTCGAGCGGACTGAATTCTCGGTCTAGTTTGTCGAGAACCCAGGTAATAGTGCCTGCGGGTATGAATTCTGTCGCTACAACACCGTAGCCAATCTCATTACTAATGAATTTCAGTTCAGTTTTTGGGTGTATCATTTTGATGTTTTCAAGCCTTAAGTTTCACTTGAATTACACCATCAAAATTAGATCGGGAAACACATAATTATTCAGCCTGATAAAATTATATCAGGCTGAATGTGAATAAGTTAGAAGAGTAATTCTTACTTGCTTTCCAAATGCACGATCGGAATCATCATTTCTTCTAACGAAATGCCACCATGCTGGAAAGTATTTCGGTAGTAGTTGACGTAATGATTGTAGTTATTCGGGTATGCGAAGAACTTATCTTCCTTGGCAAAAATGAACGATTGGCTAACGTTTACTTTAGGTAAGTAAGCATCGTGCGGGTTTCGTACAGAGAAGACGTCTTTCTCTTGGTAATTGAGATTCTTAGCCTGCTTGTAGCGCAGGTTGGTATTGGTGTTCTTATCGCCAATAACCTTGCTTGGCTCTTGAACTCTGACCGTGCCGTGATCGGTTGTTATGACCACATTCACATCATATTCGGCAATACGTTCCATCATATCCTTTAATGGAGAATGCTCGAACCAGCTGAGCGTTATAGAACGGTAAGCTGCCTCATCGTCTGCCAACTCACGGATCATCTCCATTTCAGTTCTAGCATGCGAAAGCATATCCACAAAATTGTAGACGATCACATTCAGATCGTTCTGCATCAGATTAGGAATGGTTTCTACCAATTTCTTTCCTGCATGATGTTTGGTTATCTTGTTATAACTGAATTTCTGGCTTAGATTCAATCGTTGTAGTTGATCCTTGAGGAAGTCTTCCTCAAATTGGTTCTTTCCGCCTTCATCTTCATCATTCAGCCATTTATCTCCAAATCGTCTTTCTATATCCAGTGGGGTGAGGCCAGCAAAAATGGCGTTACGAGAGTATTGCGTTGCCGTTGGTAAAATGCTCAGGAAAATGTCCTCGCTTTTCAGCTTGAACATGTCTAAGACCGATGGTTTGATTATTTCCCACTGATCCCAACGCAGGTTATCGATCAACAGCATGAAAGTGGGTTTTCCTTTTCCTACAACAGGAGCGATCTTATTCTTGAAAACCGTGTGAGACATCGTTGGATTGTCTTCAGATTTCCCAGACATCCAGTCGATGTAATTGTGTTCTACATACTTGAAGAACTGCGCATTGGCTTCCGTTTTCTGAGAGTTGAGTATCTCAGACATACCATCTTCATTGCTACGTTCCAATTCCAATTCCCAGAAAACGAGTTTGCGGTAAACATCTTTCCATTCCTGATAATTGAGTCGATCGCCTAAGCGCATACCGATCTCACGGAATTCGCGCTGGTAGTTGTAGCTCGTTGTTTCGGCCACCAATCGCTTGGTATCCAGGTTCTTCTTTATGGTTAGAAGGATCTGATTAGGATTGACCGGCTTTATCAAGTAATCGGAGATCTTACTTCCAATGGCCTCTTCCATAATGTGCTCCTCTTCACTTTTAGTGATCATTACCACCGGAACGCGCGGATTCTTGTTCTTGATCTGCGAAAGCGTTTCCAGGCCGGAAAGCCCAGGCATGTTCTCATCAAGAAACACGATATCAAAAGATTGCTCATCGAACAGGTCAAGCGCATCTTCGCCATTTGTAGCTGTCTCAACCTCAAATCCTTTTTCTCCTAGAAACAACAAATGCGGTTTCAGTAGATCTATCTCGTCATCGGCCCACAGTATTCTCAATTTCTCCATATCGTATTAGTTATTTTCGTCACCGTCAAAAGTAGCATCTTAACGGGCCTCATGGGATTAAAGTATAACAAGCGGAAGATATTCAACGACCCTGTTTACGGTTTTATAACAGTCCCGTATCCGATTGTGTTCGATATCATCGAGCATCCATTTTTTCAGCGCTTACGCAGGATAAAACAGCTTGGATTGACGCATTTGGTGTATCCAGGAGCGTTGCACACGAGGTTCCATCACACACTTGGCGCTATGCATCTTACGGGTTTAGCGGTAGAAGAATTACGAGCAAAGGGATATGAGATAACCGAAGCTGAAGCCGTAGGCGTTACGCTTGCCATTTTGATGCATGATATTGGTCATGGACCATTTTCTCATGCATTGGAGCACAGTATTGTTTCTGGCATTAACCACGAGGATCTTTCGGCTTTGTTCATGGAGAACCTTAACAAGGAATTCAATGGTCAGCTCGATGTGGCCATTGCCATTTTCAACGACCGTTATTCCAAGCGATTCCTTCATCAATTGGTAAGCAGTCAGTTGGATATGGATAGATTGGATTACCTGAAACGCGACAGTTTTTTTACCGGAGTTTCAGAAGGGATCGTTGGTTCAGATCGGATCATTAAGATGCTTCACGTGGTAAATGACGACCTGGCTGTGGAAAGCAAAGGCATATACAGCATCGAGAAATTCATTGTGGCGCGAAGAATAATGTACTGGCAAGTTTATCTGCATAAAACGGTGCTTTCTGCGGAATATCTTCTCATCAACATTTTAAAAAGAGCTAAAGAATTGGTCGAAAATGGCCAGGAACTGTTTGCAACTCCAGCTTTAGCTACTTTTCTAAAAAGGAAAGTGGTAAAAGCCGATTTTGAAAATGAACCGGAACTGTTGGCCAAGTTTGCTGAATTGGATGACTTTGATGTGCTTACTTCAGTTAAGGTCTGGAAACATCACTCGGATAAAGTGCTTTCAAAACTCTCAACATTTATGGTTGATAGGTCATTGCTGAAAATCAAGATGTACGATAAAGCAGTTTCTGAAGAAAAACTGAAACAACTGAGGTTGAAACTTGCCGAACTTTGGAACATTTCTGAAGCTGATTCGGCTTATTTCGTTTTCACCGATTCCATTGCAAATAGTGCTTATGATCTGAAGCATGATAGAATTAACATTCTGTTTAAAAACGGGGAAGTAAAAGACCTTACCGAAGCTGCCGACACACTTAGTTTGTCGGTTCTTTCAAAACCCGTAGAAAAACACTTTCTTTGCTTTCCAGCCCAACTGATCAACCAACTTTAAAACCAGCCAGCCAATCGGTTAACTTCTACTTAACAGGCTTTATTAAATTTTACTTTTGCGCGGATGATTTTGACCGCTGGTGTTATTGCTGAACTTCTTGGTGGCAGTGTTGATGGTGACCCTCAGGTACAGGTCAGTACCGTTAGCCCAATTGAAAAGGGTTTCAAAGGATCGCTCTCGTTTCTGGCTAATCCCAAATACAAGGATTTTGTTGCCACAACAGAAGCTTCTGTAGTTATAGTAAAAGACGATTTCCATTCGGAGGAAAAAGTAAGCACAACGCTTATACGCGTTGCCGACCCTTATACAAGCTTTGCACTTCTTCTTCAGAAATACGATGAGATGAATCGTCCGAAGCCTGGTATTCATCCGAGTGCCGTTATCAGCGATTCTGCCCAGATCGGAAAAGACGTTTCTATTGCAGCTGGAGTAATTGTAGAAGATAAAGCAATTATTGGAGATGGAACCAGATTAGGTGCCAACGTAGTGGTTGAACGAGAATCCATAGTCGGAACGAACTGCACGCTACATTCAGGTTCCAGAGTAATGCATCATTGCATTCTAGGAAATAATTGTACGCTCCATGCTGGTGTAACCATTGGTAGCGATGGATTTGGCTTTGCACCATCAGATACGGCTTACAGCAAAATTCCTCAGGTTGGGAATGTTGTGTTGGAAGATGACGTTGAGATCGGTTCTAATTCAACTATTGATAGGGCTACAATGGGTTCCACCGTCATACGGAAAGGAGTAAAGTTGGACAACCTTATTCAGGTGGCGCATAATGTGGAGATAGGTGAACATACAGTGATTGCTGCTCAAACCGGTATTGCAGGCTCTACCAAGATTGGAAAACGCTGCATGATTGGTGGTCAGGTCGGAATCATCGGTCATTTGACCATTGGTGACAATGTGAAGATCGCTGCCCAGAGTGGAATAGGTAATAACCTTGCAGACAATGTTGTCGTTCAAGGTTCGCCAGCATTCGAAGTAGGGAATTATAGAAGGTCGTACGTATCCTTCCGTAGACTGCCCGAAAAGTTGAAGGCAATAGAAGAGAAGTTAGCAGCGCTTACAAAAGGATAATATGGGAAAACAACGGACACTGGCTGCAGAGGTAACGGTTCATGGAGTTGGGTTGCATACTGGTGCAGAGGTAACTTTGGTTCTTAAACCTTCAACAGAAGGAGGTATCGTTTTTCATCGTACAGACTTAACAGATGCTGCTCCAATTGCGGCTCATGTTTCCAATATTACATCAACGCAGCGCGGAACTACTATTGGCCTTGCAGAGAATGCAGTTCACACCATAGAACACGTTATGGCAGGCCTTGCTGGTTTGGGTATTGCTCATGCTCAAGTAGACATCGATGGCCCTGAATGCCCGATCTTGGATGGTAGCTCTTTACCGATTGTACAGGCTATTCAATCTGTAGGAACAAAAGAGCTCGAAACGTCTGAAGAGATTCTGAAGATCGATTCGAATGTAGGATTTGTGGATGAAGCGAGTGGAGCATCGTACCTCATCATTCCAAGCGATAGACCGCAAATGACCGTGATGATCGATTACAACCGTAATTCACTGCCTCCACAGCACGCGGTCATGAAAGATTACGCTGATTTTGGAACCGACATAGCGCCATGCAGAACCTTCTGTTTTTTACATGAGTTGGAGTTCTTGTTAGAGAACAATCTCATTAAAGGCGGTGGATTAGATAATTCTGTAGTTTTTGTGGAGGAGTTGCTTGATGATAAGAAGAAAAAGGATTTGGCCGTTAAGTTCAATCAACCCGAAGTATGCGTTACCGCAGGAGGTACATTGAACAATACGGAACTCCGCTTTCCGAACGAACCAGCGCGCCATAAACTGCTCGATCTTGTAGGGGATCTTTCACTTACAGGAGTCAAAGTCCAAGGTCACATTATTGCAACAAAACCTGGTCATGCAGGAAATGCAGCTCTTGGGAAATTCCTGCTAGGAATGATCAAGGAGAGCAAGAAGCCTCAAGCCCCAAAAGTTGATCTGAACGCAAAACCACTTTTGGACGTGAACGGAATCATGGCCAAGTTACCGCATCGTCCGCCATTCCTGTTTGTGGATAAGATCTACGAACTCAGCGAATCGCATGTGATCGGAGTGAAGAACGTGACCATGAATGAGTATTTCTTTGAAGGACATTTTCCGGGTAAACCGGTTTTTCCTGGGGTCATACAGATAGAGGCTATGGCGCAGGTAGGAGGCATTCTTGTGTTGAATACCGTTCCGGATCCAGAGAATTATCTCACATATTTCATGAAAATAGATGGAGTCAAGTTCCGGAAGATGGTAGCACCAGGCGATACCATCGTTTTCAGACTTGAGCTGTTAACACCGATCAGAAGAGGAATTTGCCATATGAAAGGCTATGCTTACGTGGGTAATGAACCCGTTATGGAAGCAGAGATGATGGCGCAGATTGTAAAAAGAGAAGCTGAATGAACCAACCATTATCTTTCGTACACCCACAGGCCAAGATTGCTGATAATGTGGTAATCGAACCATTCGTTACCATCCACAAGAATGTGGAAATTGAAGCTGGCACTTGGATCGGGTCGAATGTTACCATTATGGAAGGGGCGCGAATTGGCAAGAATTGTAAGATTTTTCCGGGTGCGGTTATCTCTGCTATTCCAATTGATAGAAAGTTCGAAGGAGAAGAAAGCATTGTTGAGATTCATGATAATGTGGTTATCCGCCAACAGGCCATTGTAAATAGAGGTACAAAAGCTTTCGGGAAAACCATAGTTGGTGCAGGTAGCCTCATCATGCCATACGTTCATGTGGCGCACGATTGTGTACTTGGAGAGAACGTCATCATATCAAATGCAGTGAATTTGGCTGGGCATGTCACCATTGGGGATAATGCTGTGCTTGGTGGTATGTCTGCCGTGCATCAGTTTGTAGCCATTGGCGCTCATGCCATGATAAGTGGTGGTTCTATGGTTCTCAAAGATGTTCCTCCATATTGCAAGGCTTCACGGTATCCGCTCAGCTATTCGGGCGTCAATAGTGTCGGACTCAAGCGTAGAGGATTCACAGTAGAGAAAATGCGCGAGATACAAGAGATATTGCGTGTCATCTTCTTGAAGCACTACAACGTTACACAGGCGTTGTCGTATCTCGAAGCGGAGTTCCCTGTTACAGACGAGCGTGATGAGATCATCGACTTCATCAGAGATAGCAAACGCGGTATCATGAAAGGATACCAGTTCATGAACGGAAACGGCTCTAAGTAAGCATGTCATCCGCTCAGATTTCTTTACGCAACGTAGGGAAACGCTACAATCACGAGTGGATTTTCCGTGGCGTCAGCCACAACTTTAAAGCAAACGAGCATACCGTTATACTCGGAGCCAACGGATCTGGAAAGTCAACCTTGCTTCAGACCATTTTAGGAAGTACTGTGGTTTCAGAGGGCGAACTTTCGTATTCGGCCAATGGAACAGAATATGAAGTAGAGGAAAGCCTGGGCTTATTCTCCTTGGCAACGCCTTACCTCGAACTGATCGAGGAATTCACTTTGATAGAAATGCTTGAATTTCATCAGAAGATGAAGGCATTCCGTGTCGGTCTGACGATCGATTCCATTGTTGAAACGCTGTATTTGACAGACGCCAAGAACAAGGCCATCAAGTATTACTCTTCTGGAATGAAGCAACGCGTGAAACTTGGTTTGGCCTTGCTTTCAGATACGCCTTTTGTGCTGTTAGATGAACCTACATCCAACCTGGATGCAAAGGCCATAGAATGGTACAAGACCTTGGTAGAGAACAACATGAAGGATCGGATTGTCATTGTCTGTTCAAACGATCAGAAAGATGAGTTCAGCTTCTGCACCAAGCAGCTGAACATCATGGATCACAAGTGATCACCTTGCCTTAAAATCCAAGGAAGCTGAATTGATACAGTACCGCAATCCGGTTGGATCTGGGCCATCATCAAACACATGACCTAAGTGGGCATTGCAACGGGCGCAGTGCACCTCATCGCGCATCATGCCAAAACTGGTGTCGGTAGATTTCTCTACATGGTTTTCTATGAATGTATAGTAACTCGGCCAGCCAGTACCGCTTTTGAATTTGGTCTTGCTGTCAAACAACTCCAGCCCGCAACAAATGCAGGTGTAAATACCATCGGCCTTGTGGTTCCAATAAGCCCCCGAAAAGGCACGTTCGGTATCATGCTTACGGGTTACCAGATATTGCTGTGCCGTCAGCTTCTCTTTGTAATAGCTATCCGATCTTACTTGTTTCTCAATGGCTGTTTGTCCAAAGCCTATCAAACTGAATAGCAAGCACAACGTAATGATCATGTTCGTTCTCATGGCTACATAACGCATGGCAGGCGTAAGATGTTCTTAAGGGCAACTGGAAAGTAATGGCTGATACCCTATGTTTCCAAAACCTAGTAGGTCTCTTTTATTCGGGTCAGTTCGATTGTGAGGAGTATCGAGAACGGGTAGGAGAAGAAGCGCTGTTGGATGAGCCCCCTGAATCCCAAAGGGTAACCAAGGTGCGTTGAGCATCCGTCACTACGAAGCTTCCGTCATTGCGAGGAACGAAGCAATCTCTAACAAGCAGGAAAAGACCTCCGAGCTTATTGGCAAAGACCAAGTAGGTTCTTCTTACCTCGGAGGTCTTAGGTTTAGGTCTGTTACCTCGGGTCAGTTCGATTTCTATGACAAAAGCAAATTATTCTGATAATGCCTGTCATTGTTGATGGCAGAACATACCCGTGCTACAATTTTGTTTCTCAATGCATTGATGACCGACATCTTGTTTTTCCCTTCAGACACTTTTCTCAGATAATAGTCCTGTAGCTCCCCATCAAGTTGAACGACCCGCAGAGCCGCCAAGTGCAGCAGTTTTTTCAGGGCGCGGTCCGCATATACCGATACCCTGGGTTTTCGAAGAACTGACGTCCCTGAACTGAACTCAAAGGGAACCACCCCTGCATAACAGGCCAGCTTTCTGGGATCGCTGATCGATCGGAACAGGTCTGTTTTGATCAACAGTTCCCACCCCAGTACCTTACCCACACCTGGCACGGAGGTTACCAACTTGAACTTGTGTGCCATTTCGGGGCATGAGGCGATGAGTTCACCTATCCGCTTCTCGATTTCCAGTATCTCTCTGTCCAACTGCGCAGTGATCTTCTTGGTTGAGCGTTGCACATCCTTGCAAAGTTCAGGATCCCTGAACATGGAAAGCTCCTTTGCCGAAACGCGCAATGCGGTACGTGTTCTGATAAGCCGCTTGCGGTGTGCAACCAATAGCTTGAGTTTGCGAAGCGAACGTTGCGGCAACCGGCCTGGAGACATCTGTTGTCCGTTGCTCTGTACAAAGGTTGCAATGCGAGCGGCATCCACACGGTCATTCTTGCCTCTTACCAGCCCCAAGCTTTTTTTCAGGTGAAGTGCATTGATGACCAATACCTCAACGTCCGACCCTTCGACCGCTGAATAAAGGTTCCAATTATAAAGTCCCGTGTTCTCCATCCCCACCTGTATGGTTGCGCCACCATGCTCCTTTCTCAGTTTTCTGAAGAACCGACCGATGGCAGCCTTACGGTTGTCGATGACACTATAACTCATTTTCCCATCAACAAGGACACATACGTCCAGTGTCAGCTTGCTCACATCAATTCCTACAATGATCTTCTTTTCTTTCATAATTTTGATTTTAATCGTTCCGATGGTCGGCTGTCAGGTGAAGATCGACTCCTTGATAATAGGCCTTGAAGCCTGAATTTCTAATTTGATCACAGCCTGACGGAAAAGGCAGGGTCCGAATCGAACTATGAGCCCTGACGCTCTGAGTGATACTGGTTCACCCTGCCTTTCCGATCATCTTTTTCTGTCCAACAAAACTATTGCAAGTCTAAAGGAGTGTCCCGATAATTCCCGATAGCTATCGGGACGGGATCGGGACGTATCGAGAACGGGTAGGAGGAGAAGCACGCTCTGGACTGCAGCGTGTATCACGGACACGCATTACTACGCTGCGCTAACGGTTTCCGCTAAAGATAATGCGTTAGAAACTGCCGTCCTTTCGCCATGCGCAGACAGCGCAGAACGAAACTGAGACTGACTGACGTACGGTCGCACGCATTAGGTTTAGTGGTTGTTGTAGGTAGTTTTTATTTGTGTGTCGAGATGAGAAAAATAACTATCGAACGTTTGAATGACATACTTAAGAAATCCTTTTTCAATAATTACGTTATGAACTCCGTTCAGATAATCAGTTGTCTTAATTATCGACTCTTCTGTTTTCTTAGGATTTCCGTTTGCATCAGTTAAACGACCATCACTATGAACGACTAAGTTTCTAATTTTTTGGATGTCTTTAATTTTTGACCAATAGCGAGTTTCCTTGACGCGTTTTAACCCAGCTACTTTTGACAAAAACCTTGTGGACCTTTCAATGCCACTGTCCGTAATATCTTTTAATTCCACAGTTAAATTTTGTTTTTCTCGAATAAACCTACAAAGCTCATCAAGCTCGTTTTCGAACAAACCGAAAAGAGTAATGAGCGTTGATCTTCTTTGCAGGTTAGGGAACTGTTTCGTGAATATTGTATGAAGGTCCCAGATGCCCCCATACATACCTCGGTGAAACTCAAACACGTGAGCTAGACCTAATTCTGGTATTTCATTAGTTACCACAACTTCCTTATTATTTAGAAAGTCATTGACGGATAGGTCAATATGATGTTCAACATCTTCTATGTAACCGGTTAATAAATCGATGTATTCCGAGATGTGACAAGAATACCAATCTTCAGGATGTTCAATAGGATGTATCATTTCAAATTAAGTACAACGTTTCGTCCTGTGCTAGAAACCACTTTACTTTCAATTTACAGACGCTCTTTCAGACGGCACAAAAATTACCCCCAACGGGTTACTGCTATGAAAATAGGGCTTTAATTCCTTCGACCTTTCAGCCGAAACCGAACCTGCCTGCCGGCAGGCAGGCTTGGTAGAAACAACAAAGGCTTGCGTACCTGTCGTCACGCCCTATTTAGATAGCAGGTGTTGTAGGTAGGCTTTTAGGTATTCTAACTTTTCGCGCAATTTTCGTTCCTTCGTCATTGTAGCCTATTACAAACTCAACCTCGTCCCCAATTTCCAAAGTGTCGAATTCCTCCTTGTTGTCAAAAAACGCTTGATGGAAGTATAAATTTTCAGGGTGATGTGTGATGAAGCCAATGCCACGATATTTATTTATGTGACTAATTGAACTTTTCAATATGTTGCCCGGCATGTCGTCAAATTCATACTTAACCAGCGAGACATTAACTGCTTTAGGCTCTCCTTTGGAATTTGAACCTATTTCAAAATGCACCACGTCATTAGTTTTTAGGGTTCTGAATTCCCCATCAAAATCATTGTAACTAAAGAATAGGTTTTCGTTGGCTGTATAGATAAAGCCAAATCCCTTGACCGTATCAATACTAATAATGGTGCTCTCAAGCACTTTACTTTCATCGTCTTTTGATGTTTCCAAGTCATGTTCTGCCGCTGAACTGTGGATGTTTTCAAAATCAATTTCAGTTAAAGTTTTCTGCGCATGAATGATGTATAGAATTTCATTAGTCAATCGATAGGTCTGTTCAATGTAATGATTATGAGGGTTTTTGTCGAATTGGAGCCAGTCACCTTTGGTCACATCATTTGTTAAGAATATCAATGAGGTGGAATTTTCTTTCATGTATTTCAGCGCCTCATGATAGATGATGTAGTCGCCAATAGCATCATCTTTCGTTTCACCGCAACCTGGGACTGCGTATTTCCAGCGACTTTGTTCTTTTTCGTTCTTGTATTCATTGACTTTCTGTTCAAACTGAATTTTCAAAAACTCTAACTCAGTATCGGATAATCCTTCGGTGATATTGAATTGCGATACTTTTTCGAGTAGCCCGTCTAGTAGTGCGATATTTTGGTGATTTGAAGTCGTTTCTTCAACTCGTTCTTTTACCTCTTCTACAAACGAGTCATCATTTATGATTGCTTTAACTTCTTCTTCTATTTCTTGTAGTTTACTATATAAGTCAGGATAATCCTGTGAAAGAATTTTCTTTTTGTTGTCTCGAAAGTTCCTTAAGTGACCTTCTATATCACTCTTCATTTTCTGGTAGTCATCAGTTATTCTGTGCAAGGGACCAAAAAAGTCTTTCTTGATTACTGTTAGTCTGTTGCGTAAAAACTCCTCTTCAACTTGTTTGGTGAGAATTATACGCTCTTTAAATTTTTCAAGAAATTCTAATAACTTTTCCTTTTCCTTCTGAGACATTCCATAGTATCCCAATAGGATGTTTGTATCAAGTAGTATCGGCAAATTCCCTTCGAGCTTAGAATGAGCAACAAAGTTTTCTGCAAACTTTCGTAGAGCAGAATTCGATAATGCAACAGTCAACTTTGCGGTTGGGTCAAAAAAGAAGTTTTCGTCTATCTCCATGGTTTATTTAAGCTTACCTACAACTATTCGCTAAAGATACCCAGTTACCTATAGCCCGCTTTGACT
>JAGYJL010000058.1 GCA_018402015.1 Flavobacteriales bacterium
TTTGAAGTTGATGGTGTACCAAGCGGGCGACCAAGGCTCGCCATTCGCGTCCGTAGCGTATATCTCCGGCTTGCCTTTTTCCTCTTCGGGTAGGTTTTCGTTCTTCACTGCACCGCTGTACTGTGCATTGAGCTGTAAACTCAAGGCTTTGTAGCGATACGTAAGCCGAGAAACCCCGAACCAAGGCGCTGCGTGCCGCGATGGACTCACTTCGCCATTGTCCAACTCCTCTCTCCCCACCTGCCAGTTGAAATCGGAGGCAAACCCGAAGCCGAGTGGCAGCTTCACCTCTCCTCCTGCTTGCAAACCGTAAACGGTTGCCAGTGCTGCATTCTGTATGGCCTGCACTTGGCTCAACTCGCCTGCATAAACGATGCTGTCCTGTCCGTTGAGCGTAAAATCCCTACGCACCAAGGCGTCTGTCAGAATGGTGTAATAACCCGTCAGGTCGAGTTTAACCACATCCGAAAAAACCTTGGCAATACTCACATCCACATTGTAAGCGTATTCTGCTTGCAAGTTCGGGTTCGGAATGGTTACCGCACCCGGCTCCGAATCGAAGACCTTGCCCACATCATCCACATTGGGCGCACGGAATGCCGTTCCGAAATTGGCGCTCAGCACCCACGTTTTGCTGGGGCGATAGACCAATCCGAAGCTGCCTGTAAGCGAACCATTGTTCAGCTTGGCTTCTGTGAATGGAAACGGATAATAGGTCGTATCGAAGGCTGCATTGAGCATGAAATGATTGTAGCGCAAACCTGCCTGCAAGGTTACTTTCTGATGCACACGGTATTGATCGGACACATACACACCGTAACTCGACCAATCGGAAGCAGGATAGCGCGAAGCTCCTTCAAACTTTACTCCGTTGGAGATATTCTCATCAATACCTACGGAGATCACATCGTTCCAAACCACTTCAAAACCGTAAAAGAGTTTATTCTTCTTTCCGATGGTTTTCACGAAATCGAGGTTACCCGAATACGCGTAAACATTCTCAATCCGTGTTTCGCGGGCATTGTCATTGAAGTTTCGGCTGATACGGCTTTCTTCAAAGAACTGCTGTGCCAGGCGGATGCTCATCTGGTCGTAAAGCACATTATTTCCCTTGTGCGTAATGCTGAGGGCGTTCATCATCCATTTCTGCGGGCCGTAACTCCATTCGCCATAGCGCGGTAGTCCGTTCCGGTAACGAATTTGCCGATCGTAGCGCGAATAGGCAGAGGTTTCTGACCAATGGAATCCGTACTGGATATCCCATTTATCGTTAGGCGTGTAGCGGAACTTCTGCATCACATTCATCTGCGAATAACCCGATGGGTTCTGTACGCGTGGGTCGTTATTCGTCACTACTACATCCACACTATCCTGACGCTGCACATAGAACGGTCGCAGGTATTCGTCTGGTCCGTAGGTACCCATTTTCAGATCGCCAAAGCGACTATAGCTGGCGCTGCTTACCATGGCAAACTTCTTCCAACCCACGCCAAAATCGAAGTGGCCTGTGAATTCGTTATTGGCCGATGAATAACGCGTTACGGCCTTCCCGTTGAAGTTGGGTTTATCTGTAAGTGATAATTGAGGCGTAAGCGTTCGGAAACTCATTACACCACCAATGGCATCGCTGCCATAAATGACAGAACCCGCTCCGAAGAAGATCTCGGTGCTTTCCGTTGCCATCGGGTCCAAGGAAATAACGTTCTGAATGTTTCCACCCCGGAAAATGGCGGTATTCATGCGCACACCATCTACCGTGTAAAGCAAGCGGTTGGTAGCAAAGCCACGGATCATGGGGCTACCACCACCTTGCTGGCTCTTCTGCATGAACACTTTCCCCGAAACGGTGAGTAGATCGGCAGCGGTCTGTGGGTTCTGCAAGGCCACTTCTTTGGCAGAGATACCCACTATTTTGGACGGCACATCGCGCGATTCCTGATTCCAGCGTGTGGCAGAAACCACCACGGCATCGAGGCTGATATTGGTTCCGCTCAGTTGCAGCTCAAAGGAATTGGCTTGCAACTCGGCATAACTTTTAAGTATGGTTTGATAACCAAGCGAACGTATCTCGATCTTCTCCTCACTCTTGAAAGCAGAAATATCGGCCTGTCCGTTGGCATCTGTTGCGGCAAAGAGTTTGCCGTTGCCACTCATCAGCGTTGCCATCTCTATTGGCTGGTCTGAATCCTGGTCTTTGATGGTTATTACCTGCGCATGGGCCGCATAGGACCACGCCAGCAACAACCCGATCATAAGGGTATGTTTCATTAATGTTTTGATTTTGGTTGAACTGAAATTTGCTTCCTGAGTCATGCTGAACTTGTTTCAGCATCTCATTCAAAAGACCCTGAAACAAGTTCAGGGTGACACATTGGTGGCTTGTATCAATCAACCCAAATCCGGTGGAGGGCTTGGTGGTGTGCTGTTCCAAGAAAGGAACAAGCAGCTGGTGCCAGCATATCGCCCAGCGCCATTACCGCTTGTAACGAAGGCAAATGATGGAATATCCTCAAAAAACAACTGCTGCAAGAACTGTGCAAGCTGCTTTTGATTATTCCGGTGTGTAGGGTCTTGCTGTAAGGCAACGGTGGTAAGTGCGGTCAGCTTCTTATTGAGGGCCGTTTCTTCATGATCCCACCAACACCAATAGGAAATCGTATCGCCCTTGGTTTCGGTCTGTACCACATCATACATCTCGTTCTGGTACTCGAACTCCTTGCTGTGCTCCCACTCTAACTTGTTGGCTGCATCTTCCGTAGAAAACTTGAGAAGAACCAGTTCGCTTCGGTCAACCTCGGCCATCAACTTGTGCTTCACCTCCTTGCGAACGGCCTTCTTCTGTAGCTGCAACCACCCTACTACGCCAACCACCGGTGCAGTAAGGCAAATGAGAAGCACGATGCTGATAAATCGGTTTTGCACGAGGGCAAAGGTATGAAGTGATGAGGATTCTGCTCATTCCTCAAGCATTCGTATCAGAACTGTGATCAAAAACACGCAAAGTCATTTTGTTTAACGGAACTTAGCACAATGAAATTCATTCGTGATTGGTGGGAAAAGTTCAAGGCCAAGTCGGTTTGGCAGAAATTGTTGGATGTGGTTTACGTAGCGTTCCTCATTACCATTCTTACACCTGCGGGACGCATCAAGCTTCAGCAAGGGTTATTGGAGCTTGGTCTGTTCAGTTCTACTGAATTGAACGAGAACGCAGCGCTTTCTGATGCATCGCTGAACTGGAAACTGACCGATATGTCTGGAAATGCGATCAGGCTGGAAGAACTTACCGGCAAAGTGATATTCCTGAACTGCTGGAGTACTTGGTGTGGGCCTTGCACTGCCGAAATGCCCAACATTATTGATCTAATGAAGCAAATGGACAATAAGGTGGTGTTCGTATTTGCTGCGCATGAGTCTGCAACAACGGTACAGGAATACCTGGAACGGAAAGATTGGGAAATACCCGCTTACGTTTATGAAAGTAATCCGGGGAATGAACTCCATTTCGGTTCATTGCCTTCTACGTTTATCATAGATAAGAGCGGTACTGTGGTCCACCGTAGTTCAGGGGTTAAAAAATGGAACACGCAGGAAACGGTTGACCTCCTGAATGAACTGGCGGCATCCAAGCCCTAGCTTAGACCGGAAAGGTTCTTGACGAGAGCATCATGGCACGGGCCCATGATTCTTCATCAATTCCTGAAACGACATTCTTCTCTTCCAAGAACTGAAGTACACGTTCGGTAGGCATGTTCCCAGTTAGGTCGTCTTTTGCCATAGGACAACCGCCAAGCCCTTTGAGGGCAGAATCGAACCTACGGCAACCGTTATCCCAAGCAGCATCCAATTTCTCTTTCCAAGAATTGGGCGTGGTATGCAAGTGCGCTCCGATCTCCAGGTTCGGGAATTCCTTATTCAGCAGACTGTAAACAGCGGTAATTGATTCGGTATTAGAAGAACCAACTGTATCCGAGGGCATGAAAAGCTGTATATCCAATGCGGCCATTTTCTGCATCCATTCGGCTACTATTTCAGGATGCCATTTCTCGTCATATGGGTTTCCAAACGCCATACTGAGGTACATAAGCAGCTGTTTATTGTGCTTAACGCAGAGTTCCTGCACTTCCTTCACCCTATCCAACGCCTCTTCTCTGGTAGCGTTGGTGTTCCGCTGCTGAAATACATCTGAAACCGAGAACGGAAAGCCAAGAATATCAACCCTTGAATGGTTGGCCGCATCCAACGCGCCACGCTTATTGGCCACAATTACCGAGAGTTTCGTGCCAGAACCTTCATCCAAGCGATCCAAAACCTCAGCAGTATCGGCCATTTGAGGGATGGCCTTTGGCGAAACGAAGCTTCCACAATCGAGCGTGTGGAAACCACAGTTCAGCAATGCGTTGATGTATTCAACCTTCTTGTCCGTATCAATAAATTCGTGAATGCCTTGCATGGCATCGCGCGGACATTCTATGAGTTGCAGTTGATTCATGTCTGCAAAGTAACCGTTAGGAACGATTACTTGTTCTCCTTCTTGGTCTTCTCTGGATCGTATGTAAGCGAAAATGGTGCTACGCTGAATCCTGTGCTTTCTGATACTTCCAAAGCGCTATCCCAAACCACGTAAACAGATTCTCCCTTTCCAACTGCCCCATTGGCAAATGGACGGACCACCGTAACCGTTTTGGTAGCCATTGGAGGAATGATAAGGGGTTCGGCTTTAGCTCCAGTGTTTTCCAAAATGGTTCCGTCTTCCTTTCTGATCTTGACCTCACTTTCGCTTACAATTCCAATCGATTCACCACGATAGCGGATCTTGAAATCGGCCGAAAGTTCCTTCGGGTCGAAACGCCATTTCTTCAGCGTAACGGCAAAAGGTTCCATCATTATGCTGTTCACATCTGGCTTCATTTTGAACTCACCACCCGCGGTGGGTGTACCTTTTACAGGAGCACGGCTGAAAACGCCTTCAAAAGATACATTCAGCTGATCGACCTTACAGCCAACACCGCCTTCTACTTTGATCTGTCTGGTAATATCTCCGTGCGGTTCAATGAAATCAATGTCCTCTTTCGGGTTCTTGTTGCCATATCCCATCTCATCGCTTTGAAACGTGATGGCGTGCTTCTTCATCAGAATGTAATCGTCCGTATTGTTGTAAACTTTGATGGTGAATTGGGAGAAATTGATCTGAGAGTGAGGTCGGATGATCTCGACCTTGATCTCTGGCGTTTCTATGGCAGGTACATCTGCGTAATGCTTCTCATGGTGCGGATGATCTTCTGGCTGTGCGAAAACACTTAATGTGTTCAATGCCAGTACTGCGGCTAGGAAATGTTTCATGCTGTCTTTTGTACTTGGTTTAAAATAAAATCCCACCACAATACTGCAGTGGGATTCTTAGTGTTATCTACGTAAAATTACTTGTTCTTCTCGGCAGTTAGCGCTTCATCTAAGTTGAAGGTTGCGCTTTCTTCAATGTCAAGGGCAACAGCTTCGGTCTCTACCATACAATCGCCCCACTGAACGAACAACTTGGCGAACTGCATGTCAACCACCTTGGCAGGAATATGAAAAACCGCATCTACCGTTTTCGTATCGCCTTTTTCCAAAAGGATGGTCTTAGACTTGCGGAATTCATTGGCGTATTGATCACCACCTTCCGTTTTTACAGAGATTCTACTTGGATCTACAATGGCATAACCATCTCCCGTGTATTTAATGGAAAATGTGGCCCAGGTTTCCTTTGTTTCTTGCTTTACGCGCTTCAAATTCACTTCAAAATTGCCGCTCTCCATGTTATTGGTTGAAGCGGGAAGCTGAAACTCTGGCATTTGAGCAGCTTTACCATCCAACGGAATGATGGAAAAACCACCAACTTCAACTTCGAACTCACGTGCAAGCAGGTTCTCCCCTTCTTTCACATCAATGGTCTTTGCTTTGCTTTCGTTCGGATCTAGAATGAACGATTTCTCCTTTGGTTCGTGCTCAGTACCGTCAGTTGTGATCTTGAATTTTGACGGATCGACAAGTAGAAAATCGTTGGTGTTGTTAGTGAACTTAGCCTTGAATTTCAGAAAATCCAACCTGGAAACTCCGTTGGTCAATTCAATAACAACTTCTTTGGTCTCAATGGCCTCTTCTACGTCCTTGTAATAGTTGGTGTATTTCGGGTCGTATTTCTTCTGCGCTACGGCAGAATGTGAAAATGATGCGGCCAAAACCGTCATCAATAGCATGCTGATCGTTTGTTTCATGATATATGGTTTAGATTGTGATTGACGTGTTTCTCAACAATGATACCAATTCAAATTTACCTAGAGTTCGAGATAGCGTTTTGAATTTTTAACCCCCGATTGTCAGATCTGCTCTACCTTAATGATCTTAACAGGGCAGACTTTTACAGCCTCGAGGTTTTCCTCCAACTCATCATCTCCAACAATGACAGAATGGAAACCGCGCTTTTCCTTGGAACCGATAAGTGTGCACTTGCCGTCTTTCTTGCTCATGCGCCAACGCTGCAATGCAACCTCAACGCAGTAATTGCATCCAATGCACTTGTCTCGCTGCTGAGTGATTCTGATCATACAGCTTCTACCTTGTAAAGCTTGTCTGATGGACGGATGATCTCATCGATAGGAATAGAGAAGCTAACGCCTTTCTCCACCACATCCACGATCTTATCGTCCACGCGCATTTCTGATATGACCTTTTCCACCACACCGGTAGTTGGTCCGGTAACGAGTATCTTATCTCCAACCTTCAAGGAATGTGATTCCATAAGGAATTCTGCCACGTTGATCTTCGGGAAGTACTTCACTCCTTTTCCGACATATTTCTTCTTGGTAGTGGCCTGAGAACCGTGCCCTTCGCTCCACTCTCCTAGTTCTTTTCCGAGGTAATATCCATCCCAGAAACCCCGGTTGTAAACGGTAGCTAAACGCTCGTTCCAACCAGCGATCTTCTCTTTGGTGTAGCTTCCATCTTGAATGGAAATAACCGCTTCTTTGTAGCACTTGGTCACTTCTTTCACGTACTCAGGAGCACGACCACGGCCTTCTATCTTCAATACGGTCACACCCGCATCAATAACCTGATCTAAGAATCCAATGGTGCAAAGGTCCTTTGGCGACATGATGTATTCGTTGTCGATCTCCAATTGATTGCCTTCCTCATCGGTAACGGTGTAGGTTCTGCGGCAATTCTGTACACAGGCACCACGGTTGGCCGAAGAGTTGTTCGTGTGTAGGCTCAAGTAGCATTTACCCGAAACAGCCATGCACAAAGCGCCATGCGCAAAGATCTCGATACGCACCAACTCACCGGATGGTCCACGAAGGTCATCGCGTACAATTCCTTTGGTGATGTCTTTCACTTGCTTCAAACTCAGCTCGCGCGATGTGACCATCACATCGGCAAAGTGCGAGAAGAACTCAACGGTTTCCAAATTGGTGACGTTGGTCTGTGTACTGATATGTACTTCCACTTTGATCTTGGCTGCATAGTTGATCACTGCCTGATCCGATGCTATAATGGCCGTAATACCTGCCTTCTTCACACCATCCACAATGCGCTTCATCAGCGATAGATCGTGGTCATAAATAATGGTGTTAAGTGTCAAATAGGTCTTCACTCCTTTTGGGTGACAGATCTCCGCTATCTTCTCCAGATCATCGAATGTGAAATTATTGGCTGCGCGGGCACGCATGTTCAACTGCTCAATTCCGAAATACACCGAATCGGCACCACCTTGTATGGCTGCCATTAGCGAATCAAAAGACCCCGCAGGGCTCATTACTTCAATATTTCCCGTCATGATAGATGGTTTTTGGGGCGGCAAAGATACATAAGGTATTAGCTTTAACTGTTCGCCTTTGACAACAGAATCAGTTAAAACCATTGATTTACGAGAAAGCATCGAGCAATTGGTCCTTAGGTCACGCGAACATTTATCTACATATCCCAGATAGCCATTACCTTGTGCGCTCATCTCATTCTTTACGATAATGGCAGATAAGAAAGGTCGTGTAACCGGAATTGGCGGTATCTTCTTTAAGAGTAAAAACCCGAAGGAGCAGCGGAATTGGTACAGTCAACATCTTGGGTTGGTTACCAACGATCATGGCTCATTGTTCGAGTTCCGAGACGCCAAAGATCCTGACAAGAAAAGCTATTTGCAATGGAGTCCGTTTGAAGAAGACACGAAGTATTTCGAACCTTCTCAACGCGAGTTCATGATAAACTACCGAGTGGAGAACATGGTTGAATTGATAAATCAGTTGAAGGCAGATGGCGTAACCGTCTGTGATGAAATTGAAGAGTTCGAATACGGTAAGTTCGTTCACATCTTGGATCCTGAAGGCAACAAAATTGAACTTTGGGAACCCGTTGATCAGAGCTTTACCGATACGCATGCTGAAGGAGATACGACCAAGTAGCACTTAACATTGACTTCAACCGTAATCATAACGCTCTGTGTACTGCTTCTGGTATCGTACCTGTTTGCACTCACGTCTGGCAAAACGAAGATCCCATCAGTACTTCTTTTGCTGATTACCGGATTTGGAATAAAGCAGGCAGCCGTATTCTTTGAGATACAATTACCCGATTTCAACCCAGTGCTTCCGATAATTGCTACCATAGGATTGGTTCTGATCGTGCTCGAAGGTTCTCTTGAACTCAAACTGGACCGAAGTAAAATTGGCTTGATCACAAAGTCGTTCTTTGGCGCGTTATTCCCCATTCTCATTATTAGTGGTACAATAGCTTACGGGTTTCAATATTTTGGTGGATTCGACTTCAGAAATTGCCTAATAAATGCGATACCGTTTGCTATCATAAGCAGTGCAATTGCTATACCTAGTGCTGTTAATCTTCCCGCAGCACAGAAAGAGTTCGTGATATACGAGAGTAGCTTGTCGGATATCCTTGGTGTACTCATTTTCAACTTCGTTATGTACAACGAGGTATACAACGGTACCACATTTGGCAACTTTGGGCTACAGATCGGTCTCATTCTCGTCATTTCCCTTATTGCAACCATAGGCCTTTCCATGCTTTTGGCAAGAATTAACCATCACGTCAAGTTTGTACCGATCATTCTACTCGTCATACTCCTTTACACCGAGTTGAAAGTTTACCACCTTCCTGGTCTGATCTTCATTCTACTTTTCGGTTTGTTCGTAGGTCATTTAGACAAATTGAAACACTTATCTCTAATCGGAAAATTCATATCCTACGAACCTGCAAAAGAGGTAGAATTGTTCACCGTTCTAACTATCGAGGGCACCTTCCTCATTCGATCATTGTTCTTCTTGGTCTTTGGTTACTTGCTCGATTCTTCAGAACTACTCGACTCATCGAGCATGATCTGGGCTGTGGCCATAGTCGGTTTATTTATTCTCGTAAGGGCTCTACAGTTGGCCATTTCAAGAATTCCCATTACCCCTCTTCTTTTCGTAGCTCCTCGCGGCCTTATTACTATTCTTCTCTTCCTTTACATCACACCCGAGAACAGCATTATCATCGCCAACAAATCGTTGATTATTCAGGTAATCATTCTCAGCGTGTTGGTTATGACCTTCGGAATGATGTTTACCAGCAACGAAGATGATGGAGAAGAACACGATCAATTGATAGACCCGCACATGAAAGCCGCTGGTCTTAATTCCGTTGAAGAACCAAAGCAGAATTCGGACGAATGAAAAAAGCAAGTTCAGTTGCAATTATTGGAGCTGGAATTGCAGGAATTGCAGCAGCGCTCCGTCTTCGAAAACACGGATTCGAAGTCACGGTTTTTGAAGCCAACGCTTATGCAGGCGGTAAAATGAGTGAATTGAATGCCAATGGCTTTCGCTTCGATAAAGGTCCAACCGTTCTTACTAAACCTGAATACGTAGAAGACCTATTTAAACTTTTCGGGAAAACGCCATCAGATTACTGGCAGAGCCATCCGGTTGAGCCCATTTTCAAATACTTTTTTGAGGATGGAACGGTGATCAATTCCTCTCGGAATCAAGAACGATTCTCTGAGGAAATTGCGAGCAAAACATCTACTTCAGCAACTTCTATTCTGAAGTTCTTGAAAGACGTAGAAAAGACGCATCAACTAACGGATGAGGTATTTCTGCAACGTTCGCTCCACAAGTTCAAAAACTACCTCGATTGGCCCACAGCAAGAGGTATTCTGAACTTTGGTAAAGTGGATGTTTTCAGGTCGATGAATAAGGCAAACGAGCAACGATTCTCAGACCAGAAAGTGATTGACATTTTCAATCGATATGCCAGCTACAACGGATCTAATCCGTACTTGGCGCCAGCTACGTTAAACGTGATTGCGCATTACGAGATTACGCTTGGAACGTACTTTTCTGAAGGTGGTATTTACAGTATTATTGATGCGCTGACCGACCTCGCAAGAGTTGGTACGCATCAGCTACTCCACTCCAATTCAAGAAATCGTGCGTTGGAAACCGAGCAACGGGATTATGAACGAAGAATGGAACGAGCATTTCGATATCATTGTCAGCAACGTGGATGTGTACAACACCTACAAACAGCTGCTGCCCGATTTCAAAGCACCCAAACGCTTTTTAGAGCAACCTCGTTCAAGTTCAGTAATCGTTTTTTATTGGGGGATGAATCGCCAATTTCCAGAATTGGGGCTGCACAACATGTTCCTTTCTGATGATGCTAAAACGGAATATAAGCACCTGTTTGAGCTGAACGAACCGTTCGACGATCCGCCATTCATATGACAATCAGCAGCAAGATGAATTAAAAAAGATGCACCTGAAGGTTGGGTGAGAATTGGTCGGCCTCATTTCTGTTCCTCACGATTCTAGTCAGGATTGGGATGAGTATCCGTGTTTTGAAACGCAACGTCATTGCCAAACTCAATCGCATTCTAAAAACGGGACATCGAACCGCACATTATCTGAAGATGCTGATCCATCGAAAAGTGAACGAAGAAACCAATGTAGCTTTTGGAGCAGTTTTCGGAAAATGCATCAAACAGCATGTTTTCCGCGTTTTTACGCCATCCGAACTTCATCTAAGATTGAAAACCTGTTTTTCTGTGGTGGAACTGCGCATCCCGACACCAGGAATTCCACTTTGTTTACTTCTCTGCCAAAATTGCCAGCGAACTGATTGCTGAAAAATTTGTTGCGAGAACTAATGGCTTGAGAATAAATACCAAATCGTTATCTGCGGTGGCGGCTTAGTTGGTCTTACGCTTTCCTTCAACCTGAAAGTTATATCCGAGCGCAGCCGTAACTGTAATTGAGAAACCACCCGACCACTACCTGAAGCGGCTCACAAAGTGGGCTAATTGATCGGAGATCGGTGGCCATTACTCGCTGAAGTACTTGGACTAAAAACGTATCTCCAAAAGAAACAATTCCCAAAACTGGGTTTGGTGCTACTTACGGAGACACATCCAATCCATTCGAGAATGTGCAGAATTGGGCCCAAGATGCTTCTCCCAGCCCACTTATCAATTGGACAGAGGCACATTTGAAAGCGATCTGCGCGAAATGGCCATTGCATCAGGTGTCAATCTGCTGAGGGCGCATCATTAAAAGAAATAGACATCATTGAAAATGGATTGAATCGTGTTTCGTATTCAGTCAATGAAGATGAACGGACGATTGAGGCCAAGTGGTTGATGCCATACGTAGGCGCTATTTGCAAACAAAACTTGGTCTGAAAAAGGAAAGTCCACATTCGGCCAAATGGTTTGGTTTCGTTTGAGGGAAAAATTACTGTTGATGACCCTAGTGCCGAGATCGAACACAGCTTGGCACCAGCGAAATGTGTAAAGACCGCTAATACTCTACCAATCATTTGATGGGGAAAGGATATTGGGTCTGGCTGATTCCGTTGGCATCGGGCAATACCAGTATCGGTATCGTCACACAGAATGACCTGCATGATTTTCCGGCTTATTCGCGCAGCTACGAAACCAGTTTTGAATGGCTCAGGAACGAACGAACCCCGTTTGGCCGAATATCTCGAGAGAACAAACAACCGCTCGATTTCCGCAAGCATCAAGAACTACAGCTAAGTGGTTCTGAGCAGCTGTTCTCAGAAAAAGGTTGGTCGTGCGTTGGCGCTGGTGCGTCCCATCCGTTCTACAGTCCTCAACCAGATACGACGCCATTACCAAACACCTTCACATCCAATCTTATTGGTGCCGATCTACAAGGCGAACTGACCGTTGAAAAGGTGATTCAATTGAACGATTTACTCTAAAACGATGTTTCCGCATCAGCTCAGCTACTACGTAAGTGGTTATCACACCTTGAAATACGCAAGTGGCGGCCACCAAATTCCTAAGTGGGATACGCTATACTATCATGTGTTTATGCGCATGCATTCATGAATGATGTGCATGCAGATTTCAACCTTCTACGCCAGTTTGAACAATATGTCAAGCAATTCTCTGAATTGAACCGAGCACTACAACGTGATTTCAAACATTGGGCTGAATCGGAAGAAAGTCAGGAGCATTTCGCGTATTCGACCTCGCACGGAAAGGAACGTTCATTGAAAGTGCCATCATGCTTACAACACGCCCGAATAAGAACAACTATTATGAGTACTGGAACGAGCAATTGAGTTTCCTAACAGATATGCGAAACGCCATCAATCCAGCATCATTCAGACGGAACAACCACTCCAGCTTTGCGCCTTTTGCCGGCGTATCGCGCAAACTGTCGACAGTTGCCGAATGGAAAACGAATGAACGGCCGCATTGCCTTTAAATTTCCAATGGTGCATTCCTTTATTCGGTGAAATTCTACATCCGATTGTTCGTTCGTGGAAGGAGCGCGTTAACCTTCGTGGCTACTTCGTGTGCTTTATGCGCGATGAAAGGCGCTGAACGGCTACATTTGCCAACGCAATGGCCGTTACGAAAGAACATCTGATTGAACGTATTTCTGATTATTTGACGAAGCGATTTCTAGCTTCTGAGGTCGTTTTCAATCCTAAAATTGCATTTGCTGATTTCGGAATTGATTCGATGACGGTTGTCGAACTGGTCATGTACATCGAAGAGGAATTCAGCATTGTCATTCCTGCCGACCAGCTTACTGGCGATAATCTCGCTTCGCTGGAAGCATTGGCAAACTGTGCTATTCAGAATCAAGCATGAATCGGTTCGAGTTCAATAGAACCCCGGGCAGTCACCCTGAATTAATTTCAGGGTCTTTCTGGAATAGATGCTGAAACACGTTCAGTATGACGAAACTCGCTAACCTTTCAGGCTCCGACTATTTCCACCTGCTTATCGACCGAAAAATCAAGCGATTCGGTTTGGCGGGCAATATTTCGAGAGTGCATTTACAACTTGATTCTTCAGCAGATCTTCCAGCACTTAAGCGGACTCTACGGGCAAATCCAACCCTCAAAAAAGCAGCCAATATCCAATACAGATTGAGCTGGCCCTTCGTTCCAAAATGGGTGAAAACTGAAAGTCGAGAATCTCGGATTGTCCTTTCAGAGAGACTGACTACAAAGGACTTCAAAACCCAGATTCATAACCGAAAAGTTGACAACGAAAAAGGGTTGGTCTGTGTGGATCTATGCACGTTGCAAAATGGCACTAAGCACGTGGTGGTTTCAATGCATCACGCACTTTTTGACCATCAGGGAATGATGAACTTCATTCACGCACTGAATGGAAATTTCGATGGAAGTGATTTCGCCCGATCAGAATCTACAGGATTTTGGAAGTCGTTTATGAACTTCGGTGCAATGACCATTTATATGTTGAACAGAGGAAGTTCCAATTTGGGTTCGCTATTACGAGGAAAGCAAAGCAAATATGGTCTTCCTCGGTATGATTCAATTCGTCTCTCGGCTGAAGATTCAAAAGCAATCGAAAAAAATGCGTGGAATGCTGGTTCCAGAATCGGCACCAGCGCATACCTGATTTCTTGCGTTGCGAGGTCTGTGAACAACACCCTCAAAAAACGAGGTGAAAATGCGCCATACCTCTGGTTCTCCACCCCACATAAACAACGTAAACTAGGAACGAAAGGACATCTCTTTTCCAATCAACTTTCCTTTTTATTTTTCAAACTGACACGCACCGAATTGAACTCAACTACAACCAGCGTTGAGTCGATGAACAAACAATTGCGAGTACAGATAAAAGAACAGATAACCGAAAAGTACGCTGGATTGATGGATGCGTTGCGATATGTTCCGTTGTTCCTATACGAGCAAATGGTCAATCTTTCCGCAAAAGGCAAACTGGCAAGCTTCGGTTTTTCAGATCTAGGCACAGATCAGCTTCAGTTAGAATTGTTCTGCGGACAAAAAGTGAAGAGTATTTTCCGCTACCCGCCCGTTCCGACTCCGCCTGGTTTCAATGTAGCTGTGCTCCGTTCCAACGAACAGTTTGAGTTTGTTTTCGGTTATGTTGATGAAGCAATCTCAGAATCTGAAATGCAACAGTTCAAAATTGAATTCAAGGATCACTTATTGAACAATGATTGAGGAATTCATCGATTTCAGTAGCTGGACTTCGATAGCAGTTTTCGCTGCAATCAACTTCGTGGTGATTTTCTTTCGTTACGTTTTGGTGTCACTCATTTTTCATTTTGTTTTCAAGGTGATTCTGAAAGACCGATACCAAAGCCGAATGATCAGCGATAAGCTGCGAAAACCCAAGCAAACACAGAAAGAAATACTCTGGTCTGCACTTACTTCATTCATCTTCACACTCTCTTTTGTGGGGATGATTTGGCTCTACCTGAACGGTAAAACGGCCATTTATACAGAGATTTCTGATTTTGGCTGGTGGTATTTTCCGATCAGTTTGCTTATTGCAATGCTGATTCATGAGGCGTATTACTACTTCTTACATCGTTGGATGCATAACCCCAAGGTTTTCAAGCTTTTCCACTACGTTCATCACGACAGCATCGTCACATCGCCTTGGACAGCCTTCTCCTTCC
The DNA here is from genome assembly GCA_018402015.1 of Flavobacteriales bacterium. GTDB lineage: Bacteria > Bacteroidota > Bacteroidia > UBA10329 > UBA10329 > UBA10329. The sequence goes on from JAGYJL010000058.1 coordinate 14,967, forward strand.
ATCCTATTGAATCCATTCTGCAAGCACTGATCGTTCCTATGATCATCGTCTTCATTCCGATGCATTATGGGGTCATATTTTTCATGCTGATAATGATGACGGTTACGGCTACAATCAATCATTTACACATTGAGATCTACCCGAAAGGTTTTTCAAAAAACTGGTTTGGGAGATGCAGCATCGGCTCGTCTACCACAGTTTACATCACAGCCGATACCGTTTCAATTATGGATTATATTTCACGTTCATGGACCGTATATTCAAGACGGAAAGCCCTGATTACTTGCCGTTGTTTGAGGAGAAAACGAAGAGCTAACTACCTCTCGTAACCCAACTCCTTGAAAACAGGTTCCCAAGCGGCATAGATCTCTTTCATTTTGTTCGGGTCGTAATCATATTTATTGATCTGATAGCCTTCATAGCTCTTTACTTCAGACTTAATATGTGGCGCTGCATCTTCAAATTTCAGCCCAAGTTTGTTGTATACATTTTGGAGCGTTTCCATCTCATTTCCAATGAAATCTTCGTACTTGATTTCTGCGAGATTTCCTTCGGGTATCAGCTTCCTCGTCTCGAAATACTTGAGGAACATGTCTAGATATGATTTCACAATGAAATCATTCACCACTTCTTGAGGCCAATGTTGCAAGGCCACAAGTGGGAGCGTAATGGTATAGAGGCGTTCTGTGGAGAAATAAACGCGGTACGGATCTCTGTAGATATGAATGAATTTGGCATCGGGAAAAACCTCGAGAATCGCTTCAATTCTCGATAGGTTCTCTGGCGCTTTGATAATCAGCTGCTTGCCTCCGTGTTTCAAGCTTAGCTTCTGCATAAAATACTTGAACGTCTTTTGCCATTCTTTCTTCGCTTGTGCATCATCAAATAGTACGAATTGTCTGAACGACCAATACATGATCTTCGGAAACATGTAGCCCGGCAGCATGCTTGCCCAACTCATGTTTCCAATGGAGTATTCTGGTTCAGTAGGCATGTCTACGCTCAAGCGAAGGTTGTCCATTGGACGCTTATCGGGCATACGATTTCCGAGCATTCGCTGAAGCATTTTCTCGAACGAGAGATACAACCACGGCATAAAACTTTCCTTCACCGACAGGAAACCGAACTTGGGGTCTTTGCCCAACAGATAGTGCAGATAAGTGGTTCCGCTACGCTGATGGCCAAGGATAAAAACGGGTGCTTTCACCTCCGTTTCGCGTATGCGCTTATCCCAACGGAACCGCTCCCACCACATAAGCGGTGTGTACAGCATGATCATGATGGTAAGTACAATACACTTCGGTATGAAACGCCATTCTATTTGCTTCCAGTAACGGAATACCATGCTAAGCCATGTACCAAGATTCGCCCCCATCACCGTAGGTGCGGAGAAATCGAAATGACTTTTTGGACCGATGATCTTGCTCAAATGGAATAGCTCTCGTGCTC
>JAGYJL010000059.1 GCA_018402015.1 Flavobacteriales bacterium
CTCCACAAGTTGAAAATGTATACGTGTTACCCAACGTAACATTGACAGTTACGTAGCCACCTCCAGGAACGCAGGAATTGGAAGATGTACCAGGACAACCTGGAGTCATGTCTCCGATAAATACGTTATCGTTCGGACATTGAGCAAAAGCACTCAAAGCTGAAATGCTCCATAGCAGCAAGGTATGTAGCCAACGCAATCTCATTCAATCTTATATTGATGAGGTCTGGATAGAATGATGTCTTGCTTCGACTTAGGCAGATTATCGAATTCGGCTTTTGAAATGACCTGTCTTGGAGTACTTGGAAACCCGGCTCCTATTCTTGCTTGTTTAGAGTTGGGGTCAACACTGGAAGTCACGCCAATCTTTTCACTCGGAAACAATTTGAAATTCACAGTAACAGATGTAGACAAGTCACTTTCAAGTGGGTACGATTCCAGATCTATATTGCACAGACAGTCCGCTAGAGATTTTGCAGAGAAAAGCTTGAATTGGGTTCCATCTTCGAACGTAAGTATCCTATCGGTGAGTTGAAGCCTAAAGGACTCCAGCGAAGCAAGTTTCAACGCCTGATGATGAGTGCTTGCTCCTTGCTGATCACCGATGACCTCAAACGAAGTGCATTCGCATTGATCTATTCCTGTTTGAGCGAAGATGCGCAGACCAACTCCAACCATTATAATGACCAAAAAGGAAATCCGTATTAGGAAGAGGAGTCTTCGTATAGCCATTTTTTTTTGCTTGCTACGGAAGACGTAAAAATCGTCCATGCTTGGTTATATTGGTTGATCCACTGATACTCAAAGATAAACTTTCAACTACTAGACGGACAACTGTCAGAAAGGTTGTAAACAATACTATTGACAATTGTCGCTCAGAGACAAATTCTAGAGGGTTTTGAGAACAAACTAGAAGCAAGCCTATGGATCAATGAACAACTCTGCCAATTGATTTTAGACCTTTACGCTCGCGATGCTGAACACGGAAGAAATATCAAAAGAAATCCACTACCGAACTTCACGAAGTTCAGGCAGTGGCGGGCAGCACGTAAATAAAGTTGAAACACGGGTTGAGGCTGTCTTCAACCTGTTCGAATCGATCAGTCTTAGTGAAGCTCAGAAATGCACGTTAAAAGCTAAACTTGGTAAGAGACTAACTTCTGTCGGAGACTTGATCGTGAGTTCAAGTGAAAGCCGGTCTCAACATCGAAACAAGCAACTAGCAACTCAGAAACTCCTATCACTTCTCGAAATGGGATTGAAAAAAATACCGAAGAGAAAACCAACTTCCATACCTGCAGCCGCAAAGGCAAAGAGACTTCAGGACAAACGCTTTCATGCCGAAAAAAAACTCAGGCGGGGCTTCAAATCTTGATGGTTCTTAATTTCATCGCCAAATCATAAACCATGAAAAGATCATTGCTCATTATCCTTGCTGCGCTCATTTCTGCCTGCCAAAACCAACATACCGAAAGCGAATCTCCTGCAGAACAAGAACCAGAACACAAGAACATGGTGGAGTTCGATCTTCAAGGCCATAGAGGTGCAAGAGGATTATTTCCTGAAAACAGTATTGAAGGATTTATTGCTGCGGTAGATCTTCAGGTTAACACATTGGAAATGGATGTGGTGATAACCAAAGACATGCAGGTGGTCGTATCGCACGAACCGTGGATCAATTCAGTTATCTGCTGGGGTTTGGACGACAAACCTGTGGCGGAGGGGAAAAACCTCAACATTTTCAAGATGACCTATGCCGAGGTTACGAACTACAATTGCGGCAGTCAACCACACCCGGATTTCCCGCTGCAGGCCAAAATGAGCACCTTCAAGCCATTGCTGAGTGAAGTGGTCTCGGAAGTTGAATCGAACGTTGCATCGTTGGAACTCGAACCCGTTTATTACAACATTGAAATAAAGAGTACGGTGGAAGGAGACGGCATTTTTCATCCGGCACCCTCAGAGTATTGCGAACTGGTTTTGAAAGAGGTCAATAAATTGGGGATTCACGATAGAACCATCATTCAGTCGTTTGACGTGAGAGCACTTCAGGCCGTTAAACAACTCGACTCTTCCATTCCAGTAGCATTGCTCATTTCGCAAAGCCAGGGATTTGAAAAAGACCTGGAAGAACTTGGATTCACACCAGAGATATACAGTCCGAATTTCAGACTGGTAGACGAGAAGCTTGTCAATTCGTGCCATCAGAATGGCATCAAGCTAATTCCATGGACTGTGAACGAAGAAGAAGACATGACGAGAATGCTGGAACTTGGCGTAGACGGATTGATAACAGATTACCCGGATGTGGCACTGACCTTAAAAATGTAGGCAACTCCTACTCTACTCTTTTTGCCCAATTTATACCCGCTTCCTTATTCAACTTGAAGACGATTCCGTCAATTTCATAGTCTTTGCACAGAATAGAAACCTTGTAGAGATTATCTGATGCAGATATTTCTTCCCTTAACTCCATTTTCAAATCAGAAAACCTGTAAGGAACACGTTTCTGGTCTTCTAGCGATGAAAAACTGATCAACAGATCATAGCGCGATGAAGCTCCTTGTGTTTTGTCTACAACTGCGGTCGACACGGTTCTGCTAGGAGAACATGCCCAAAGAACCAATGCGAAACAGCTTGCCAAATAAAATTTCATTCTGACGAATTTAGATGAATTCCTACGCTTATTACGTTCGATCTTGTCTGAATAATTACCTTACACACCATGCCATTTAAGATTTTTCGTTCATCTGCTGGATCAGGAAAAACCTTCACGTTGGTGAAGGAATATCTTCGATTATCGCTTGCCTCTACCAAAGTCGACTACTATCGTTCTATCCTTGCCATAACCTTTACCAACAAGGCGGCCGAAGAAATGAAATCGAGAGTGTTGGAGGTGCTTGTACAGTTGTCTAAGCCATCTGAAGAACCGCACGCCATGGCTGAAATTCTACGCAACGAACTTCAGCTGGAGGAAAATGAACTACGTCAAAGAGCTCACCGTACGCTTCGCCATATGTTGCACCATTACGCAGATATCAGCATTAGTACGATCGACCACTTTACGCACCAATTGATCCGCTCATTCGCCCAGGACCTTGAGCTGTCTGTGAATTTTGAAGTGGAGATGGATACCGAACGGTTAAAGCAGGAAATAGTGAATAAGCTATTGGCAGAAATAGGTTCTGACCCGGCCCTGACCAAAGCGTTGATGAACGTTTTGGAATCTCAGATGGATGACGAAAAGTCGTGGTCTGTTGTAAAGCAACTCACCGATTTTTCTCAAACCTTATTTACCGAAGAAAGTCGCTTTCACCTCGACCAGTTGAAAAACATCCGTTTGGAAGATTTCAACACGCTGCGGAACAAACTCAATGAGCAGATCGGTGTCTTAAGCAAATCGATATCCGATCAAGCAGAAATAGCATTGGCACAGCTAAAACGAGCAGGCATTTCGGAAAGCAAATTGTACTACGGGTCAAAAGGTGTTTACCCATTTATTGCCAAGGCAGCCAGTGCAGAATTCAATTCACCTAACAGTTATGTGAGAAAAGCAGCAGCAGAGAATAAATGGATGGGTGGAAAAGCCTCTAAAGATGATGCATTAGCTGTTGAACCGATCATTCCTGATATGGTAAGAACCATCGAATTGATGGATGCGCATTTATCAGAGATAAACTACCTGAACCTCATATACAGCAAACTGTATGGCGTAGCGCTTCTAGACAAACTACATGCCTTGCAAAAAGAAGTTCAGGATGACGAAGATGTACTTCATATTGGCGAATTCAATCACTTGGTGAGTAACGTGGTGATGACAGAAACCGCGCCTTTCATTTACGAACGTATCGGATACCGATACAATCATTTTCTGGTAGATGAATTTCAGGATACCAGTGTTCTGCAATGGTTCAATTTACTTCCGCTGATAGACGAAAGTCTGTCACACGATAACCTTTGCCTGATAGTTGGAGATGCCAAGCAAAGCATTTACAGGTGGCGTGGCGGAGATGTTCGTCAATTTGTTGCGCTTCCGGAAATGTACCGCACCGAATTTTTAGCAGAGCGTATTGGTATGAACCCCGAAATCGAGGTCGTGTTGAATCAACGCGAAAAGATCATTACAGCGAACACGGACTCCCAGTCTCTAGACAAGAATTACCGTTCGTACTCTAGCGTAGTTGGCTTCAATAACGAGCTATTCGAATGGCTGAAACCTTCTATGCCCGATTCGATGGCAAAAATGTACGAAGGTTCTTCGCAAGAGATAACCAAAAAGGAAAATGGCCTGGTAGAACTTCGTTTCTTGAAGCAAGAAGATGGAGAAAGAAGCTGGCCGGAATATGACCAACTGACCTTTGACCAAATAGAGGAATGGATAAATGCTTCTTTAGTTGATGGTTTTTCGGCTGGAGATATTGCCATCATTCTGAGGCGGAACAAGGATGCTGTTAAAATAGCCAGGCACCTCGTTTCCAAAGGTTTCAATGTCGTTTCCAACGAATCGCTGCTCATTAACAGTTCGCCAAAAGTGCGCTTATTGGTCAATTTGGCCATCTTCTTAAGTACACCAGAAGATACCGTTAACACCACCGAAACCGTGCAGCATTTAGGCCTTGTTCGGGGTGAAGAACAGCTTACTTCTTCACGATTGCTGAGCGTTATGCAAGCGCCCGAAAAGCATTTGAAACTTCTATTGCAGCAACTATATCCTGCTACCGATTGGGACGCTTTTAAACGCGAAGGTGTTTTTGGACTATTTGAATTGTTGAAGCACACTTTTCTTGATGATCAGGCCGACACCTACTTGAATTTCTTCTTTGATGAGGTGTTGAGTTTTTCAAGGAAACATAACTCCGGACTGATCGGCTTTCTGGAACATTGGAAAGACAAGAGAGACAAACTTTCCATTGCTTTGCCCGAGAGTAATGATGCCATCCGAATCACCTCCATCCACAAAAGCAAAGGACTCGAATTCCCAGTGGTCATTCATCCTTTTGCAGATTATCCGTTCAGGAATCAAGGCGATGAGGTTTGGGCCTACCTAGATGACGAGAATCTTGCTCCATTAGACAGGATCAGAATACCAACTGGAAGTAAACTGACAGGGACAACTTTCAGTGATATGAACGATGCCGAAAAGGATATGCGCCTCATGGACATGTTCAACGAACTTTACGTTGCATTAACACGTGCAAAGGCCAGACTGTACACCAGTGGTAAACTAAAGAACAAGGACAACGAGAACCCATCGACCGCAATTCAGTACGTGTACAATTTCTTGCAATCGATTGATGGAAATGTGGAAGAAACGCAATTGTATGTTCGCGGTGAAAGAACGAAAATCGATAAGTCAGTATCCAATTCAAATGGCTTTAAAACGATGCTCTGCGGCAACCCTAATTGGAAGCAGCGTATTCGAATTTCAAGACCTTCTAAAGACAGATGGAAAACTGCTCGGCCAAACGATGCAAGGAACATGGGCATTCTCATTCATGAAGCATTAGCGCATATTAGAACCCTTGATGATGTTGATGCCGCCATTGCAGTCCTTATTGAAGATGGAAGACTGGGTCAAACCGAAGCAGATAATTTACGTTCGGGAATTGAGCAACTTCTATCGAGGGCTGAACTCAAAGAATTGTACAACGGTGCAAATACTATACGCAACGAAGCCGACATTCTTCTTTCCAATGGTTCTTGGGTAAGACCAGATAGAGTTGTTTATAATACCGATGCCGCTTGGGTGGTAGATTACAAAACAGGTAAGGAAAAGCCCAATCATCAACAACAGATGCATTTATATAAACAGGCAATGCACGAGCTCGGATTTAAACAGGTTAGCTCTTTGCTTGTTTACCTGAATGAACAAAAGGTGGTCTCGGTATGAGTTCAGCTTGGTTAACTTTGACATCGAAATGAATAAGCAGATAGAACAAGGAATTGCTTTGATCGGGCAAGGAGAGATAGAACAAGCTCTTCGTTGTTTTGAAATGGTTGTGGAATCAAATCCAGTTCAACATTTGGGCATATACTACGTTGGTCTTTGTCACTTGAAATTAGACAAGGTTTCAACCGCCATTCTTCATTTCGACAGAGCTTTGGAAATTGCACCCAATACTGTGAATTACTTGAGTGATAGAGCAGTTGCAAAACTCCGAGCTAAGGATCAGAATGGCAGTATGGCCGATCTGAATCTTTGCGTAAAACTCGACCCGAATTACAGCTATCGTTATTCTCTTAGAGCATTTATTAGAAATAGTTTCGGTGATGCTGAAGGTGCCATTGCCGATTACAAGAAGGCGATAGAACTCGACCCTGAAGATCCGATCGCACTCAACAACCTAGGTCTCTGCGAAGAATCGCAAGGCTACAAATCGTCTGCTCAACGGAGGTTTGAACAGGCAGATCAACTTTCTGGTGTTTCCAGCAAGAATCCCACTTCCGATCATACCATCAAACTATCGGATAAATCAGATCAGGAAGCCAAAAGCACCAATACATCTTACTGGAATACAATTGCAGCTGTTTTTACAGACCCAAAGCAGCGTGCAGAGTTTTTTCAATTCACCAAAAGCCTTTTGAAGGGAAAGAAATAGTCAATGAGTTTTATTCAGAGATTGGGGTATTTCGTATTCGGTGCAGCACTTGGTTCCCTCATTGTATATGCATTGCTTATTCGAGACCGCGAGTTTCCAGCTTGGCTTCCTGAAGACCGAGTAATTGAAGAGCTATCTGAGGATACGATAGCAATTGCTGATGGTCTTCAGATCAATTTTTCTGATTCTGTTCTTAAACAGAAAATGAAAGACGCTGATGTGTTGTTCCGCGAAAGTATTGTACGGAACGAGCCGTGCCGAGAATATCAGTTGGAAACAGATGAAGAACAGATGCGATTCAGAATCTGCAAAGACAAGACCGAATTAATTCAGTTCGAACCGAAATAACCGAATTCAATATTTAGCACAGACAGATTACAGTCCTGATGCTTTCTCTGCCAGTTTCTTGCTATCTGGGAAGAATTTGAGTCCCCAATTTATGGTCTTCTTAGCAGAATCGGCATAGTTCTGCTCCAGCATAATGTCTGCCCAACGAATCATTCCGTCTTCCAAGGTAGGAGCTGATGCTTTGCTTGGACGATATTTAGAATCCTCGTATTTCTGAATCAGCGCTGTCATTGCCATGCTCACATCGCGCTCCGCCTGACCCGTATTTCTATTCATGTATTCAAGCACGCCTTTGAAGAAAAGCAAGTTCGGGTCATCTGGCATTGCTTTGGTCATATACTTATAGGCCGAAACCGCATTTCTTCGTTTCTTATCATCCTCAATGTACTGAGCCGCATCTGCAATTCCTGCCTTCTTAAGATCTTCAAAAAAATCGGCATTGTCTTCGTACCAAACACCTTCCTTATCCTTCTTTGCAAATTTGGCCGCGTACTTGAACGCATCTTGTAATGCTTTCGGATATTCCTCCTTCATCGCGTCATCATTCATCTGGCTTATTTCATACCAAGCCATTGCTACATATAGATAGATCTCCGGGTCGTTTTTATACTTATCGTTCTCTACCAAGGCAATCCCCTTGTAAGCAACATCCTCGTATTTTTCTTCCATGTAAAGCTTTTCGAGCTTGAAATTCATACCACCTACTACCTGCGAGAAAGCAGAACCTGTGGTTAGAAGAATGATAGAAAGTAGAAACGATTGTTTAACGAAGTTCATAGTGATGTAAGGTTGTTTTTGATTCACGCGAATGTAAGCAACTATCATGCTAATCTCGAAAATGAGCATGAGAACTTACTGAGAGTTGTTAAAAGATGTGATGATTCCGATTGATGGGAAATTTGGATACGCGGGACTCGTTGAGGTTGAAGGGACATAATTGATAGCTGATGAGACCTAGCAAAAACAAGTGCAACTAAAGCAGACTACTGTGCTACGTAATTGATTAACAGCCGAGAACAAATGCGTTAATTTTGAACCTTTAAAACCAATGAATATGAGAACCATAGCCATTATCGTTACCATCAGCATGCTGTTTGCATCATGCGACCAAAGAGAAAAGGAACTTGAACAGAAAGTTCTTGAATTGGAACAGACCAACGCTCAAAAGGATGAAGACATTGATGCTTTCATCTCTTCCATCACAGAAATTCAGTTGAATCTGGATAGCATAAAAGAATTGGAGGGAATTGTTACGGCCCGTGCAATCAACAACCAAGAGACTCCAGCGAATGCTGAAGACGCTATCGTTGAAGACATGATGCTCATATATGAGAACATGAAAAAGACGCGTAGCCAAATTGAAACGCTGGAGAAAAAGCTGGATCAAAGTAGCATTGCATCCGATAAGTTGAAGAACATGCTTGCCAAATTGAAGCAGGACATTAAGGAAAAGGATGAAGAAATCACTCTTTTGAAACAGGGATTGGCAGAAGCAAATATCTACATAGACAAATTGATGTCGAGCGTAGACCGTTTAGCACTGGAGAACGAAAGACGAATTAAGGTGATTCAGGAGAAGAATCTCGAACTTCAAAAAAAGGAAGAAGAAATCCAGACCGGATTTTGGGCTGTTGGTAACGCAAAAGATCTGCGCGAGAGAAATATCATTGACAAAGAAGGAGCGTTCCTTGGTCTTGGTGGCGTGAAGGTGATTTCAGAGGACATGAACCTTGATGATCTTGAGAAGATCAACATTTTGGAGGTGACTGAAATTGCTGTAGATGCAAAGAAGGCAGAATTGGTTACGCCACACCCAAAAGATTCATACGAATTTGTTGAAGAAGGCAAGAAAGTGACGAAACTGGTTATTGATGACCCGGACGCTTTTTGGCAGAACTCAAAGGTTCTGGTTATTGTAACGAACTGATTCCGTTGGATTCAAAAGAATTCGCACAGCACTATCTCTTAAACGAGATTCTATTGATTGAAGCCGCCAATGTGCGGCTTCAACTTTTATCGGCTATGGCACATGGTATAGAAACAGCTGGTGCTTTGCTCGATGGCCTTCCGTACAAAGCCAAGGGTCAAGGGAAAAAACGATTTGATCTTGCGCTGAAAAAACTGTTCCCAGCATCATACTCTGCTGCAAATCAGCAGATCAATCTGTACTCTCAACTTCGCAGTCATTTGGCGCATAGTATGATTCCTTCTAACCTCATTTCAATTGAAGTAGGAACTGAAAACCATCTTCAAATGGAGGGAAATATGCTTCACATCAGTTTAAAGATGCTGTTTGATGATTACTGTTGTGCCATCGAAAAGCTGATTCAAAAAATCGATTCAGGAGAATTGAAATCGAAAAAAATCAGTTTCGAAAATCTGAACGGCCTCAATGGAAACGACTAAGACCGATATAGCAACGCGAGCGGACATTGAACTGTTGATGAATGTTTTCTACGGTCGATTATTGAGCGATGAATCGATAAGTTTTCTGTTTACCGATGTGGCAAAAATTGACCTTGAAGCGCATTTACCGCGGTTGATAGATTTTTGGCAGGATCAGCTACTCGGTTCAAATCACTATTCTGGTAATCCAATGCATGTTCACATGTCGTTACATTCCGAACATGCGCTTACCAAATTGCATTTTGACACTTGGATAGGGCATTTTAACCGAACGATTGACGAAAATTTTTCGGGACCGAAAGCTCACGTGGCCAAGGAACGTGCCTTGAGCATTGCAACCGTAATGCAGATCAAGATCGCGCAATCTCAGCCGTAACTGCTTTGCTTTTTCCACTCATTCTGAAAACTCCCACTGCAACGAACAACAGTAGCAGAATAAGGAATTTGAGCGAATGATGCAGTAACTGTGGAATGTAATTCCAGCCCACCAACATTGCTGCATAAAGAACAATAAGGAACAAGGCGTAATACCGAGTCCAAGCCGGACGATTCTTTTTCATTAACGCGTAACCGAAAATGGCATTTGTTGGCAATGCCCAAAGAATATTCCAATTGTAGTCGGCTGCGTAATGGTTGGTAAAGAACCAGAGAAACACTCCGTTGAAACCGATGAAACTCGTTATCATGTAAACGAGTCCGTCAAAAATGCGCGTGCTTTTGCCCGCAACACGAAAAATGGTAAGAAACACTGCACTGATCAACAGCAGCACGACAAATACTATCTGAGGCACAAACCAACTCTTCTCCTCTACCATTTTGGCAGCTTCAAAAGTGGTTCGCTTATCTCTAACCAATGGAATTCTTTCGCCATCCTTAACAACAAATGCGTGATCGAACGCTTCTTCTAATTTCTCTGGCAGATACATATACTGCATTGCTGTTGCAGGTTGATCTATACGAGTACCAAGGCACAGATCGATTCCAAGATCGCCCCAAGGTTGTTTTCTCATGATGTAGAGGTCTGTGAGCTCACGGATAGAAAGCCTGTCGCCAGGGAGATAGGTCGTATCAAATTGCACTGCTCCCTCCAATGCATCTAAGATCACATCACGCGGCCGAGTTGAGCAGTTGTCGAAGAAATAATCGTACAGATATTCGCGATTCTCGGGTTTAGCATTCCATATCAATTTATCTGCCAATGCTTGGCGCTGAGCTAGCGTGAGTTCAAGAAACTGTTCGCGCACCGAACGATTGTAGTATTGGTATGCACGAACAAAATTGGAATATCGATTGGTGGCCAACATGTACATGGAACGGCCGGTAACGAAATTCCAATAGAAATTCGGCTGGTCGAAATCGAAAGTTCCATAATTGTAAACGACATCGAAGCCGGTATTTGGGTCATGGATTCGAATGGCGGTGTGTCCAAACGCCTCATAAAGTTCCTGTCCGGGCCCGCACGTAACCAAGCTCACCTCACTTGCATGGGTCAGTTGAACATTCTGTGCATTACCACTAACGCACAAGAGAAGTATAGCTATTACACTCAGAATTCGAAGCATGCGTCAAAAATACATCTCTGAAATCTGTGGTGATAACTTCTTACCAACTGGGAATCCACAAACTACGTTAAACACGTATTTTGTGTCGTAATTAACCTTTAAAACCAAATAAACATGCTAAAAGAATTCAAAGAGTTTGCCATGAAAGGCAATGTGATGGACATGGCCATCGGTATCATTATCGGTGGTGCGTTCGGGAAAATTGTTGCCTCATTTGTGGCCGATGTACTTATGCCACCATTGGGACTCCTGATTGGCGGTGTAAATTTCCAAGACCTGAAGATAGTTCTGACCGAGGCAGTACTTGACGCAAGTGGAGCTGAAACAGCAGCAGCTGTTTCAATAAACTACGGCAACTTCATTCAGGTAACGTTCGATTTCATCATCATTGCATTTGCAATCTTCATGATGGTGAAAGCTATGAATGCGGCCAAGAAGAAAGAAGAAGCTGCTCCTGCCGCTCCTGCTGCTCCACCAGCACCTTCAAATGAAGAAGTTCTGTTGAGCGAGATCAGAGATCTTCTGAAGAAATAAACACCAACGTATTCAAGAAGGCCGTCACGAATTTCGTGACGGCTTTTTTGTTACCTGACACTTCCATGACAAACCAAACAGAACGCTGACCGATCTTCGCCCAGCGAAGTAAAAACGCTTCATGGATCTATTCAAAACCATCGCCTTTACGCACAAGACCACCGATCTGAAAGACATTGGCAGGCTGCACATTGAGGATAACGATCTTGAGCCGCGGCTTACCAAACTGAAGCAAGATCTAGGTCTAGAGGAACTGTTGTACGTTTCTACCTGCAACAGAGTTGAGTTTTTAATGATCTCGGATCAAGAGATGGATGAATCGTTCCGGAAACGATTCTTCAGGGCATTCAATCCAGAATGGAAGGAAGCAGATATTGAATGGGCGGCCAATCACAGTCGCACATTTGAGGGCGAAAAATCGCTGCGTCATCTATATTACGTATCCAGTTCAATTGATTCTTTGGTGGTCGGAGAACGAGAGATCATTACCCAGGTTCGTGAGGCGTATGAAAAATGCCGCAGCATTGGTGTAACGGGCGATCGATTCCGATTGTTGGTACGTTCAGCTATCGAAACCGCGAAGCAGGTTTACACACAAACGCAGATCGCGCAGAATCCAGTATCGGTAGTATCGTTGGCATATCGAAAAATGCGTGAAGTAGAGATTGCACATCCACCGCACATTCTCATTATTGGTGCCGGACAGACCAACCAGACCATGGCGCAGTATCTGCGTAAAGCGCCATACGGAAAAGTAACTGTGTTCAATCGAACGTTTGAACGAGCTAAAGAACTTGCAGCCACATTTAACGGAGAGGCACGTTCGCTAGATGAACTCAAGGATTTCAACGAACCGTTTGACATTGTGATCAGTTGCACGGGCGCTTCGCAACCCATTATCAGCAATCGTATATACAGACAACTTATCGGCAATGACCTTTCAGAGAAGGTTATTGTTGACCTGGCCATCCCGTCTGACCTTGAACAGGAAGTGCTGAGAAAGAACAATATCCGTTACATAGGCATTGACAGCCTGAAAGACGAAGCACGGAAGAATCTGGAAAGACGGCAAAAGGAATTGGAGGTATGTAAACGACTGATCGATGATCGGATCAGCGAATTTGAACACCTGCTACGCGAACGAAGAGTTGAACTAAGTATGCGTGAAATACCAAAGGTTGTAAAGGAGATCCGAGAGCGTGCCATCAATCAGGTCTTCAATAAGGAATTGGAAGAATTGGACCCGAAATCGCGTGAGGTTTTGGAGAAAATGATGGAATACATGGAGAAGAAATACATCAGTGTGCCAATGAAAATGGCCAAAGAGATCATGTTAAAAGGATGAGTAGAAAGATAATTATCGGTTCGAGAGGAAGTGATCTTGCATTGTGGCAAGCCCACCATGTTGAAGGCAGATTGCAGGCACTTGGACATGAAGTGGAAATCAAGATCATTAAAACTCAAGGTGATAAGATCCAGCATTTGAGTTTTGATAAATTGGAGGGCAAAGGATTCTTTACCAAGGAATTAGAGGAAGAACTTCTTAATGGAAGCATTGACCTTGCCGTTCATTCGCACAAGGATCTGCCTACAGAACACCCAGAAGGATTGATCATTGCAGCTGTTTCTGAACGAGAAGACCCGTCAGACATGTTACTTATCCGAAAGGACAAAGTAGCTGCCGATAAGCCACTTGAACTGGTTAAGAATGCTGTTGTAGGCACCTCCTCTGCACGAAGAAAATCGCAATTACTGCATCATCGATCAGATATTGAGATAAACGACCTTCGCGGAAACGTCCCTACGCGTATCAATAAACTTCGCGAAGGGCAATACGATGCCATTATGTTGGCCAGTGCTGGCACGGAGCGGTTAAAACTTGACCTTTCTGAGTTTCACGTTCTGAAACTAAACACGAAGACCTTCATTCCAGCTCCAGCTCAAGGAGTTCTTGGGCTTCAGATACGAGAAACAGATGGCGACCTTGCAGAGATACTTGCTGCCTTGAACGATAAAAACGTTGCTGCACGAATAGGAGTTGAGCGTAGAATTCTGAACTTGTTTGAAGGCGGATGCCAGATGCCACTTGGTGCTTTTTGCGAAGAAATAGATGGCAAACTACATGTTACCGCTTGCGTTGCAGATGCTTGGGACAAACCGATTCGCATAGCAGAAAAAGAGGGAACCGACATTGAACAACTGGCGCAAGAAACCGTGGCAGCGCTTCGGATTTGAATCGTTCAATTTTCATAACGCGTGAATTAGCCGAAGGAAGTCCGCTTCTCTCCTACCTCACCGAAAACGGTTGGAAGGTTCATGACCAATCGTTGATCGAGATTAAACCTATTCCGTTTGAGATCAAGGTAGAAACGGATTGGATTTTTCTATCCAGCAGCAACGGAGCACGTATTCTGCTCGAATCGTTCAAGCCAGATAAGAATATAAAGATCGGTGTTGTAGGTAATGCTACTGCTACAGCTGTTCGCAAACTTGGGTTCGATGTAGATTTTATAGGCGCTTCGGGCGATATGCATGAAGTTGGAACAAAGTTCGTTCCTGTTCTGGGAAGTAAGACGGTCCTTTTCTGCGGAGCAGAGGATGGATCGGAAAAACTTCGTTCAGAACTCCCTCAAAAACAAGTTAGCTTCATTCCGATCTACAGAACCGAATTAAGATCGAAAGTGGACATTCCGGAAACATCAGTAGTGTTTCTAACAAGTCCTTCTAACGCCACTGCGTATCTGAACAATGCATCACTAAAGGATAAAACGGTTATCGCTATTGGAAATACCACTGCGGAATTCCTAGAAGGAAAAGGTGTTGAGAAGGTAATGATTCCATCTGCCCCAACCGAGGAACATGTGGTGGCTTTACTTCGAAGGCTTTGAGCTAGGTGCTTCGCTTTTGCTTACAACACCACCAGAAACAATGAACTTCATTACCTCTGATGCGGGCACATCCAAGTACTCCACGTCTTTTCGAGCAACAGCCATTTGATTTCCCATAACGCCATACGAGAACGGGAAATAAACAGAGATCATCTCTTGCCCGAGTTTGAACTCTGAGAGATCGTTTCGTGTAACAAACCCGAACTTGTATTGAATCGGGTCTCGCTGAACGAGGACCTTTACAGGCTTGCCCATCTTGTCTTCTTTACCAAAGAAAACGGTGATAAGATCCTTAACGGCAAAATAAATGACCTTGACCAACGGTGCGCGTTTCATCAAGCTATCCAACCAATTAACGGCAGAAATGGAGATGAACTTGGAAATAATGTAACCGAGAATTGCAAGGCACAGAAACGCCACAATAATTCCTAGACCAGGAATGTGAATCGGGATGACCTGCTCGATAAAGGGCAGAATGAGTTCATCCATCAGATTTACAAACCAGACCACCGCAACTACGGTTACCCCGATAGGTGTTATGAACAACAAGCCTTGCAGGAAATAGCTGGCTGCTTTTCGGAAGAAGTTGGTCATGGTAGTTGAGCTAGTTCCTGTTTAAGTTTTGTAGAGAGACTACTTACAATGAGGTTGTAAGAATCGAGTATCCATTGTCGGCCCAATCCATCTTCAAAAGAGCCATCGAAAACGATGGTATTCCAATGTTGCTTATTCATGTGGTAACCTGGAATAACGCCAGAATACATTTCGCGCAGTTCAATGGCGGTTTCGGGATCGCATTTTACATTGCACGAAACAGGGTGATCATCTATTCCTGCAAGGCAGAAAACCTTACCCATTACTTTGAACACCAAGGTGCTTTCCCCGAACGGAAACCCTTCCGTTACACCTTTCAGGGAGAGGCAGTATTCTCGGAGTTCTTCGATATTCATGAACTAAAGATGAGAATTAAACACTTGTAAGGGGAAAGATTATCGGTCTGCTTGGAGCCGCATCGTTCTCAAACGGGGCAACCTGCAGATTCAAAAGGTATAGACCATCTTTAGCTTTATTTGGGATGAATGCCAATTCGGTTACCGTACAGTCCGAGCGTATCTCATCCGGATAACGCCAAAATGCTCTATGGCCAAGCAGCTTTCCTTCGTCAGATTCTCGGTCAATGCTGGGAACATCCAACACCAAATGCTTACATCGTTTCGAAACCAGAAACTCAATGGCATCAACCTGCAAATAAGGAGGATTTTGTCCAGAGTACTTTCTTGTCAGTTTGGAAGCATCGTTCGGTAAGGTTCGAATAATTAAACCTTCGGTTTCTTGAAGATCAAGTTCTCCTAAGAGCCTTTGGGGTATGACAAGATCTCCATTCTCCAATTGCACAGGTTGAACGGTAATAACCTGTGCAACCATATGAAACGCGGTGAAATGCTTATTTACTGATTGAATGGTCTCATCTATGTGGCCGAAACATTCCGTATGCGTTCCGTGTCCGTGCGGACTGAAGAAAATATCGCGATAATTAACCGGTCCGCCTTTGGCCACCGAACCGATCCAATCGCCTTCTACGTAAGGTTCCATTGTGACGGGATGAGCATAGTAAGCGTTTACTGTTTCGCCTGTCTTTACGGCAATACTCAGATCAATTCCAGATTGAAGATCGGCCTTGAATTGTGACCCATTATGCGAAAGTGAGACTTCCATCTACTTGACCCAAGTACTTATCCAAGCAGTATTCTTTACAGCTTCAGTTTTAGATTCTTCAGCTTCTGGCAATTCCCAAAAAAAATCGAGACCAGAGCGTTTTTCAACCTCATCAACAGAAACTGCTTTCGAAACTACCGTATCACTTCGCTTGCTTTCCTGATCCATAATGAAAGCGGCATACTTCACCTCTTTCCCAGAGATAGACACAACAACTTTCCAATAACCGCTAGGCACTTTATGAGGTTCATCGGCCTTTGGAAGTGG
>JAGYJL010000006.1 GCA_018402015.1 Flavobacteriales bacterium
TAACCGCAGATGGTAAACTAAAAAACTGCCTGTTCTCTGGTTCAGAAACAGATCTGCTTACGGCATTAAGAAACGGAGAAGATATTCTTCCGCTTATCACCTCGTCCATTCAAAATAAAAAGGCAATTCGGGCTGGAATGGAAACCCTGGCCGACTTCTCCAATCCTGAAGAACACGGAAAGAATAGGGAAATGGTGGCGATTGGGGGGTGATTCGTTTCTGAAAATCAATCGGTACAAAAGTCCTCTATAACTTGAACGAAAACCCTAGGTTCACCAGACTTCTTCCAAAGCCAACTTCAGCATTTACGGCCACTTTAGGCACAAAATAGTAACGGATTCCAGCATGCGGACCGCCCCATGCCAACGGCACTACACGCGTTGAGGTATTGTCGTAATAGGTAAATGCCACGCCACTGCCCATTGCAATTCCGGCATAGATATCCAGTTTATCTGCATGAATGTTCTTGCTGTTCTTGTCGGCAATCAGCTGATAGAAGTGAAAGTTGGCCAACATTCCCATTGGGATGTTGAATTCTCCCAAGTAGTTGTTGTTCCAACCTGCTCTGCCGCCAACCCCAACGGTAAATCCCAGACCCACATATTTATGAATGCCGAATTCGCCCTGAAAGTTGAATTGCCCCGTGGTTGGATTGTAAAAACTTGGGTGCTTTCTATTGTTAGAATAGTAATATGAATCGATATGATAGAACTGCGATACGCCAAAACCAAGCGAAAGCACTTTTGATGATTTCTCCCAAGCCTGTGCTTGCGATTGATTGGAAACGAACAGCAATGTTGCCACTGCCAAGCACGCAAATAGTATGTGTTTCATGTTAGTGTTTTAAGCCTTTTTGGCCGAGTAAAAAAGAAGACCACCACCGATCAGCATCACCACAATTCCAACGGCAGGCGACCACTGCATGATGTGGCTTTTGTTCTTGCTGATCTCGAGTTGACCTATTTCAACCACGTTTTCTTGAGTTACAAAGTCGTAACCCGCAAAAACGGTTATTAGAATCCCAATGATTAAGATGGTGATTGCAGTAGTTTTCATGGTGCTTCTTGGTTATTTGATGTTGTTCAATTTGGTAAGTACATCGCGCACAGTCTGCTTCTGCGTTTCGATGGCAGCTGTTTTGAAGGCAACATCTTGCTCGTTCGTACTCATGGTGCGGGCTTCCTCGCGGTTCTCCTTTCTTAGTTCATCTAAATGTTCATTCTTCTTTCGGTTATCTTTCTGAAGGCCATCCTTGTCGTCCTCCATGTTGTCGAGCGTTTTTTCGGCACCCTTCATCGCATTTGGGTCAGAAGAGGTTGTCTTTACCATTTGCTTTTGGTCGTGAATATCAAGCGATGCGTTGTCGATGTCTCTATTGGTTACTTCTATGGCTGCAGAGGTGCGTTTTTCTTCCCGCTCATTCTCCTTAACGGTTTCAATCGAATTTTCTTGATTCTCTATAAGATCGGCCAGGTCATCTTCCATCTTCTTTTGCTTATCCTGTTCCAGTTTCAGTTCTACCTGAACAGCTTCGCGGTATTGGCCAATGGCAAAATCGTACACATATTTTTTGGCGGCAAGGTTTAGTCCGCTATCTGGATTATCGGAAACCAATGCGCGACCATTTTGGGTAAGCCAAACAGTCATGTGGACGCCCTTGGACGTTTCGTTCATTCGGCTGTACATCTCAAACCTATCGGCAGAGATATTCTTTACAAGCATGTTCTTTTGAGTGTGAACACCATTGTCGTTGGATGCCCAACCTCTACTGTCGTGAGACAGGTAAGAATTCCAATTGTTTTCAACCTCTTTGAGAGTTGCCTGCGGAACAAGCACTACGTAAGATATCTGTGAGTTATTCTCGTTCGTCTGCGGCACCATGTCTACCACCAGCGGCACTTGTGAGTAGGTAGAGGTGGTCATAAGAATGAGTAAAGCAATCAGTAAATTTTTCATGTTGATGTCTGTTTGTGATAAAAGAGAAATCTAGACACCGAAGGGTCCAGACCTCTTTCGTATTGTGATCTTATTTGCAATCGTAACCCTCAGCTTCTTTTACATCCAAGGCAAGGCCGTATTCGGTATTGTTGGAATAATCATTTCTACAGATTCGGACCTCTGGTGATGAATCCTTTAAACAGACCTGGCATTTTACACATGATGTGAATCCTATGATGATAAATAGACCTGAGACAATAAGTAAGCTTGAACGTTTCATAGTTTTGGTTTTAGTTGATTGTTATTGTTGAATGAATTTCTTAGAAAAGCTTCTTGCCTTGAATGACCCGAAGAATGATGGCAATGACCGCAATGACCAGCAGCACGTGTATGATGCCGCCCACATGGAAAGCAAAGAAGCCGAGTGCCCATCCAATGATCAGGACTACCGCTAGTAGGTAAAGTAAGTTGTTCATGGTGTTTGTATTAACCCGACAAAGGTGGATCACGGGCTAGGCTGAAATGTTACACAACGCTGCGAAAGAGTTACATCATTCACACATTGTTGCCGAATGGGGGATAGATGAACTACAAGTTCTGTAAAACAAGAACTGCGTCAGCAGCCGAAGCCACTGACGCAGTTGTTCTGAATTGGAGAGTCTGTTTCTTGCTTTTCTTTTTACAATCCTAGCGTTTGTGTTCGCTCATTCGATCGACTATTTTTTTCAAGGCCGCACTCAACTTACCCAAAGCAAAGGATATGGCCTGCTCCTCTGAGTTGCCCATTGCTGTAACTGCGGTAGGCTGCCGACCTTCTAAGCGAGCTTCCATCAGACACCTTATATCGCTAACGCCTTCTTTTGGGCCATTTTCATCCGAAAGATGAACCTCTATTCGGGTGATGTGAGAACTGAATCTTTCCAACTCTTCGGCTATCACGGCATTAAAATGCTCATCGTGCCGTTGATCCCATTTAACGTTCTTGTCTGTATTGAATTGAATCGTCATTTGTATGTGTTTTTAAGTGAATTTCTTGTGGAATCTTTTCCGCAGAACAAGTTACACTATTTCGTTTCAACACGGCTAAAGCTGAACTTGTTTTTAGATGACCGAAGCGGGAATTTTCGGTCTTTGCAATTCCAGTTCATCATTCAGAAAGGATACACACGGTCCAGATAAGGCATGTACCCTTTGCAACAAGGTCATGATATCAAACATTCACGTTGAAAAGATAGCCGACCAAAGCCGTCAATCCCATGGCAACGGTTCCCCAAAAGGTGATTCTCAAAACGGCTTTCCCAATACTGGAACCGCCCGTTTTAGCAGCCATGGCGCCTAAAATGATGAGGAAGATTATCGCAAAGCCGTAAAGCGAGTATTCCATACTTTTCAACGGAAGAAAAAGAGCCACCAATAAGGGAAGCAAGCCACCAAATGTGAATGCAGCTCCAGAAGCAAATGCTGCCTGAACGGGTTTGGCTTGGCTTATTTCGTTTATTCCTAATTCGTCTCTGATGTGTGCTCCCAGCGCATCTTTTTCAGTGAGTTCTTTGGCAACGATAAGTGCGGTTTCTTTCTTCAGACCTCGCTGTTCGTAGATATCTGCCAGACGCTGCAGTTCAAGTTCCGGCATCTGTTTCAATTCTATTTTCTCCCGTTCGATGTCGGCTTTTTCCACATCGGTTTGCGAGCTTACCGAAACGTATTCCCCAGCTGCCATCGATAATGCTCCGGCCACCAAACCTGCCAATGTTGCAAGAATGATCGGCTCTCGTTGTTCGCTGGCAGCGGCAACGCCAATGGCAAGACTCGCAACCGATAAAATGCCATCATTTGCTCCAAGCACAGCTGCTCGCAACCAATTACTCCGATGGATGTAATGGTTGTCTAAGTAATCGTCTTCTTCTGATTTTTCTCCTGCCATCAGTTGTTAAAATGATCCTTCACGAAAGCGTGCATTGCGTTATCCGACATCTTATCGGCCGCTTCAATGTCGAAAATAATATCCTTAAAATGCAGGTCTTTCTTCAGGTAATTATGCAGCTCCGTCTTTGCATTTGTTGGACCGAACAAGAGCACGCGGTCATATTTCAAGATCTCGCCTCCAATTTCATTGTAAAACGCTTCGTGCATTTGCTGCCGTTTGTTGTGCATGAGATTTTCGCTTCTCTGTAAAGCCTCTTCCTTCGTTTCAGACGTGAAGTCTGAAGTGATGGAATGCTTTTTTTCAGCCGCATTCGGATTGATCAGATCTGCAATGGAATGATCCATCCAGATGCCTATGTTCTTTTGTGTTTTCATTTTTCGGTTTTTTAACCCTTGTCTTCGTCCAGATCATTGTGCGCATCTCCACCCAAACTGTAGTAGTTGTTTTCTTCGTCCTCGCTACCCACACTTTCCTGTTGATCATCCAACTCAGATCCTGGAACATCCAGATCATCTCCAGACATATCATGTTCAAAATCCTTCTCGTTCATCGTTCCAGGTTTTTCGTTTGGAGCTTTGTTTTTTGAGAGGTCTTCCGGGTTAAGGTTCCGAACTTCTTTCGCCTGGTTGTAGATATCATCCGAAGCGGGATACAAGGGATATCCCGAGTCTTTCGATGGTGTTTGTTCGTTCTTCTTTTTCATGCTGGTGTGTGTTTTTGAATAATCTGTTAGCAGGTCTGCCAAAGAGTTGTAGTAGTTGTTGAGTGCCTCGATATTTTCTTGCGCAGTGTCGTTGCTTGCAACCATTACGGGCATTTCCTTGATGAATTTGGATAGTTCAGGAAATTCCTGATTGATTCTCATGGTGATCTTAAGAATATCCTGACCCCATTCTTTAGCTGTTTTCATGCACCGCTC
Organism: Flavobacteriales bacterium; assembly: GCA_018402015.1. Lineage (GTDB taxonomy): Bacteria > Bacteroidota > Bacteroidia > UBA10329 > UBA10329 > UBA10329. The sequence goes on from JAGYJL010000006.1 coordinate 4,785, forward strand.
GTTTTGAGTCCCTTCATTTCCTTCCGTCCATTATCACTGAATTGCACTCAACCTGTCCAGCAGTTCCTGCATTTTCACGTTCTGCACCTCGATGGATCGGTTTACAGCTGCGGTCTGCGTGCGATATTCACCATCGCTTAGTGCCTTATTTGAGTTTTCCTGAGCACGATTAAGTGTCACCAATTCCATCTCCATTTTCTGCTTAACGTGTTGTTGGTCTTTTAATCGAGATTGGATTGCCCTTTTGTATTGATCCATAGCGAAATCCTGAATGTATTTTTTGATGGCCCGATCCATTCTGTCGCCAGGTTTTGTGGTAGCAAATGCCTTTCCGTTCCTGTCGAACCAAATGGTTAATCGAACGCCCAGTTCGGTCATGACGATCTCGTTGTACACACCAAATTTTCGGGTAGAGATGGACTTTTCCACAATGCCGCGCTGGCGATGGATGCCGTCCTTTTGCGATTCCCAGCCATAGGCGTCATTTCCAACATAATCGTTCCAGTGATTGCTCACCTTTTTAAGCTCCGCAACGGGAATAGTGACAACATAAGCCTGCTGATCAGGGCCATCTGGGAAGGGGATCATTTCTGTAACAACCGAAATCTGAGCCTCCACGGTATTCATGTTCCCTAGTTGGCAAGTGATGAGTGAAAGAATGAGACAGATCCGTGTTTTCATGGTCGGGAATTCAGTTGGGTATAACTCATGGTCGGTTGGAACTCAAAATTGGAAGCAACGTCATTTTATCCTTTGGTTTTTTGTCCGAATGATTGCTGCCCGTAAAGAGCCGAACAAGTATGTATAAGCAGGCAATCCAATAGAAAAGCGTAATCAGTATTGTTTTCATAACGTGTTGTATTAGTGCGTTTGCCGAGAATTTCTCAGTGGAGAGCGAATAGCTTTTCCAAGCAATTCTATCCACCACAAAGGTGCGGCTCTGCACAGGCGAATCTGTTACACAAGGCTGTGTAAGAGTTACATCATTCACACATTGGGCAAGCGCTTACCAGATCATTTCCATGGTCACGGTGTTCGATTTTGCGTTGTAATCGAACTTGCAATCCTTGTAAGATGGTGCCTTTGTTTTGGGCGTGATGTTGTTTGAAAAGCAATAGCCTTCTTTCGGAATTCCGATGAAGTTCTTGTCGATCTTTCCGCTGCTGTTCTCATCCTGATAAACGGCAATGGCGTATTCGCCATACTCTCTATCTGTTATCAGCGCGGTGAGCGTATTACCAACCGGAATGAACTTGTACTCTTTCAGTTGCGCTTCCAACTTTAGAAAACGTTCTTTCTTGTTGTAGAGACCGACCATTACCGGAGCATCTGCCGATCTCAGGTTTTGTATAACCAGTGTCATCGGTTCACGGTTCGACTTTTTCGCATCCTTCGCTTTGCTCTGTTTCTTCTCCTTACTCGGTTCTTTGCCTGCATCGGTTTCATTCGACTCGTCCTCATCAATGGTTTCGTAAACAATGGTGGTCGGGCCGTCATCGTCATCCGCTTTTTTCTTTGCGCAATGCATCAGCGAAAGCGCAAGCGAGATATAAAGTAGCATGGCGGGAATACGTGTTCTCATGAGTTGGTCTTTTTTGCCTTATCGGCAGTTGTAACTTCCGGTTCACCCATAAGAAAACCCCAAGGCTTCAAGTGGTCAAACAAGTCGAAGATGAGTTTGATGATGGCTACTAGCGGGATAGAGAGAAACATGCCCGGAATGCCCCAGAGCATGCCACCCAAAATGACCGCAAACACCGAAACAAGCGCATTGAGCTGCACTTTGGAGCCGAGCACTTTGGGAACAATGATGTTGTTGTCTATAAACTGAATAAGACCATAAAGCAGTACCACATACAGCACGTAAATGGGCGGTTTTGTAACCAACGCGATGGCCGCAAAGAGCAACATGGTCATCAATCCACCCAGGTAGGGGATAAGATTGAGCAATCCGCCAATGACGCCTAGAACAACCGCATATTCAATGCCCAACAAGAGCAGGCCTGCGCAGTCGAGCACGGTTACGATGACGAATTGAATGAACAATGCAGATAGGTAGTTTTTGATAATTCCGGAAACATCCGAAACCACTTTGTCTATGCTTTCCATACTGGTGGTAGCAAACAGCCGATGAACGAATTGAAGCAGGTGCCTTTCGTAGAGCAGCATGAGGAACACGTAAACCGGAGTAAGGAACATGGTGGCCAAAACACCACTCATGGCAGTAAGTGTCACACCAATGGCGGCATTGCTGTCGTTCATCAGATCGTTCTTCGAATCGGTCATCCAGAGGTTCACCTTCCATCTGCGAATGTGGAACTGTTCCGAGATCCAGCGAACGGCCTTATCCAGCAGGGCTTCAAGCTTGGTCATCAGTTCGGGCAGACCCGTATCCAACATATCAATGCGCCAAGCAACGAATAGGAGCAAGGCTGCCATCAGTACCGAAGCCAAGGAAAGCACCACAGAAATGGCCACAAAGCGACTCATTCTCCACCGCTCCAAAAAACTGACAATGGGGTTGAGGAGAATGGTGATAATGGCTGCGTAGATAAGCGGGAGGATGATCTCCTGTCCGATGTATAAGATGTAAATGGATACGCAGAATCCGATGAGCAGGAATGTGGCCTTTGCGTAAAAGGGCAGCTTGATAGGCGGGTTCATTCCTAGTGTTCGGCAAGGATCTCTTCGTCAATATCCTCGGCTTCTTCCGCTTCCTCGTCAACTGGGGAACTTCTGAACAGATTGATGAATCCGAGGCCGATGGATCTTATCATCTCGGGGTTGTTGGTTATGACATTCGTAACCCCGAACATGAGCGCTGTGCCCATCAGTTTTCGGGCTGGGCTGTGCGTTTCTCCTTCGAAAAGTGATTTTGAAACATATCCGACCGCCATACCTACCGATGCGTTCATCAGGTCTTCCTTCAGGTCGCGCGAGTGAATGGCCTCTTTTACCGTGCTTTTGATGATGTTGATCGGTTGAATTCCTTCGTAAGCCACTAGAAATTCCTCTTTCAGAGAAACGCCATCTTGCTTCTGGGCCAATTCAAGGGCAACAATGGCTGCTCGTAATTCTGTTGACGATGTGATGTTTTGCATGGTTTTATCTCTATAAGGGGCTGTCTCAAAATCCGTCATTGCGACCGTGAGGCACGAAACGGGAAGCAATCTCATGCAGATTCTGTGCTTGTTTCCGAAAGATTGCTTCGGTCGTGCCTCCCTCGCAATGACGGGAGGACGGCTTTTGAGACAGTCCCGCACTATGCAAGTGCTTCCTTTATGATGAGTTTGCTTATTGGCCCTTTGATCCATTTGCGGAGGAAAAAGTGAAGTACCAGACCTACCACGAGGTAGAATAGCGCCACGATGAAAAAGCCGTAGTACGCCTTGCCTAGCAAATCGCCAAGCCACAGCGCCACTCCAATATTGAAGACAATGGTGAAGAGCACCACCATTGCAGTGACGCTCAATACCGTTATCAACGAGGTGGCAACGATAGTTGTCGCCTCTAAGGATTTCAGCTTTGCGAGCTCGTAACTGATGCTGCCAAAGGTTTCGACCTTGCCATACAGTTTTTCGAATTCGCTGGCCTCTTGCTCCGTTTTCAAGCCATTAATCTTTTGGATGAATGGCCTTGGCAGCATCGGTCAAAAGTTCTTCTGCCTTGGCCTGTCCGTTGTGGCTCACTTTCTGCGCCTCAGCCGTCATCTGCTCAAACTTCTCGGTCACACTTTCCATGAACTCATGGAATTTGTCTTCCAAACCTTCTGCATATTCGTTGCTCTTTTTCGAGATTTTCTTGCGCGTGTTCGAACCTTTGTCTGGTGCAAAGAGGATTCCCAAAGTGGCCCTGCGGCAGCTCCTGCCAATACGCCCAATAATATTTTACCTGTGTCCATAATGCTGTTTTCTTTTAGTTGTTTGTTGGGGTAAAGTTCATGCCGCGCTACGCTGGTTTCTGTTACACAACGCTGTGAAAGAGTTACATCATTCACACATTGGTTTGCGAAAAAGGGGAATAAGAAGAACGAAAAAAGGGAATAAGAAAAAAGTATGGAGGCACAGAAGCAGCCACAATCTATAATCGTTGTTCGCCAATCAAAACGCAAGAAAGCCCCCGTTTGGCGAGACTTTCTGAGCCCAGCTAGGATATTAGAACATGAAAGACAAACCCGCATAAGCAGAGTAGGTCTTAACATGTGCTCCATCAAAGCACGAGTTATGAATCTGCCTCAGTTGCTTTGCTGTCATCGCTGATGTCTAAAAAGGCCATAAACACCACGGAAACCGATACCCAAACGAAGGGTTCGAGAAGGATTAAGGCCAAAATCAACCCCCGCACCATAAGCGATTCCAATGTCGCCAGCTTTTACAACTACCAATGGCCTTACGGTTGTTCCGCTGGCGCTATCCGTAGTTTTTACTTCACCACCTGCACTGATTCCGATCTGAGGACCAACCACCAGATTTCCATTCACACGTCTCGATTTTCCTGTGTTGAGCGAGAAAAGCAGTGGAATGTTCACGTATCGCAGATTCACTCTGTGTTCCGTGTCCTGCTCCTTGTAGCGTTGCGAAACGGAATTGTAAATGATCTCGCCCTGCAAGCCGACATGTGGCGTGAAATTGACCCCCACAAATACACCAACGCCATAGCCGAAGGTTAGTTGGCCTTTGACGGATTCGCCAGCTGCGTTTCGCATTTCAAAATTGCTGATGGTGGGCATGAAGCGCGCACCGATCTCTACCTTCTTGTTCTCCGGTGGCGTTGATCCATCCTGCGCTTTTGCAGTTCCTACCGAAACACCGAGCATACTTACCATTACCGTAGCAACCATTACGTTGCCTCTTAGCTTTTTCATGTTTTCTTTTCTTATTGTTAAGCGAAGGTCGGTTGGGGCAAGAGCCACTTCGTTACACATGCCCGTCCTACTATTACATCATTCACACATTCTGAGAATGGGATCATTTATATCATGATGTTCACCAACCCGGTATGCTTGGCCTTGCGCGCCAAGGCTGCAGTTGCCGATCTGCCGGCACGTTTACTGCGTTTATTATCACCAACGCTAAGTCGCGCCATGAGGTAACTCACAGTCGATTCGGCACCTTGATTGAGGTTCACGTGGGTTTCTTCCAATCCATCGTAGCAACCACCTGTTCCGGGATTGTAAATGATCTGGTGGAGGTGGTTTTTCCCGAGGAACCAATTGAAGGCTGAAACCTCTTTTTCAAGGTATTTTTCATCGTGAAAGGCCTTGTAGAAGGCATCCAAGGCAAGAACCGTGTAAGCCACATCTATGGGTTGCTCGCCACCCTTTATTATCGGCAGATAGCTCTCTTCCTTGTAAAGCCAGGTCTTGTTAGAAATGACCTGCATGTTGGTTCCGTTAAAGGTCTTTGAAAGGAGAAAGTCGAAGGATCTCTGTGCAATATCTCGGTACAGAAAATCGCCAGTTACCATCCATGCGCAAAGCATGGCTTCGGGCAAAACGCTGTTGGCGTAGGTCAGGTAAGCTTCAAACCAATGCCATTCTTCGGTTTCCTCGTGTCGGTACATCTGCACTAGGCGGTCGGCCAGTTTGCGCATCAATGGCCGATAACTTGCATCGTTACCGGCCATGGTTCGATAGTACAATCCTTTCATAACAAACGCCATGGCGCGCGATGAGTGCATGCCGCTTACATTCTGCAATCCACGTTGCAGCAATTTATCAGCAGCTTTGGCCAGTTTTTTTGGCAACAGATGGCTCATCGAAACCAGATAACCCAAGGCCCAAATGGCGCGTCCATTGGCATCTTCAAGATTAGTGGTAGCATTCTGATCGGTGAATTCCTCCGCTTCATTCACATAATTGAGAAAGTAGCCCGATGGCTGCAAACAATATTGGATGAAGTTAAAGTAGGTCTGAATGTAAGCCACATCCGTTTGGTTGCCCGAGGTTTCAAAATGCTTACATGTGGCAATCAGGGCCCGTGCATTATCATCCAAGGTGTAACCAGAAGTAATGTCTGGACGGTCGATAACAGAGAACTGAATCATTCCGAAATCAGTGGTCAATCGTTTCATGTGATCCAGATTGATAACCGGCAAGCTGTATTGCAATGGTTTGCCATCTGGAAGAAGGTCTTTGAACAACCTGGCGTGTGCAATGGCCGAATTCTGCCATGCGGTAGATGCCATGCGATGCCGTCCGTTCGAACTCATGCTATCCGTCAATTCAGAATTGCTGAGAAGTTGGTTGACAGCCCGTGCCAATTGCTGCGAATCGTCAAAATCGAAGATGATGCCTACATCGTCTCCCAACACTTCCTGCGCATGCGGAATAGGCGTTGAAACAATCGGACAGCCAGAGCTGATGGCATACGAGAAAGTGCCGCTTACGGCCTGCTCGGGATCGTTTGAAGTGAACAGATAAATGTCTGTGGCCTGTAGGTATTCGAGCAGTTCGGGAAGTGGCAGAAATCGATTAACGAAGCGTGTGTGCTGCTCCAAATTCAAGTTCTTGATCAGCGTTTCCAGCTTTTGGCGGTAACGCTCTCCTTCGTTTTTCACTACCGATGGATGCGTTATTCCAATGATCAGGAACATCACATCGGGGTTCTCAAAAATGATAGAAGGCAGGGCTTTGAGCGTGGTTTCAATGCTTTTGCCAGCACTCAACAGCCCGAATGTGGAAAGCACGTGCTTGCCGGTCAGTCCGTATTTGGCTTTCAACTCTGATTTATTGGCGTGTGGTAGGAGGTGGGTGCCATGCGAAATGATGCTGATCTTCTCTAGATCCACGTCATATTCTTCATGTAGCGTTTGAGCCGATGACCGTGTCATCACGACCACCGAAGCGGCCGCTGCAGCAATGCTTTGCACATTGGCTTTCAATGCGCTGTTCGGGTCTGGCAATATGGTGTGAAAAACCACCACAACAGGCTGATGAATAGCTTCTATCAGCGCCACAAAACCCTCTTCATTCTTGGCGAAAAAACCAAACTCGTGCTGCAACACCACCAGATCGATGGCTGCATTGGCATTGATCTTTTCGGCCAATTGATAAAAGGAATGCTTATGATCGGTGTTGAGTGTGTAATGAACCTTTCCCGTGTATTCGTGCTGTTCGGCATCGTTCTGCAGTGCGCAAATACTGAACTTGAATGATTGCTTGAATTTGTTGGTCAATGCGCGTATCAGATCCTGCGTATAGGTAGCAATACCGCACTCTCTTGGCGGATAAGATGTGATGAACAGAATCTCTGGCAAGGGCACGGCCATGTTCCTAGCCTTCTTGTTCTTCATCGGCCAACTTCTTCGCGTTCCATTTTCCGAAAAATGGGATGAATCTGACTCTTTATAAAGTTTTACTGCTGTGCTTGTCTCTGGTGTTCTCATATCGGTTTCTTGTTGGTCAATAGTTCATTTATCAATTCGGCAAGGTTGAGGGTTGCGCAGGCAATCTGCTCGTCTGCGGCACCGTAGTAGATGTAAAGCGTCTCGTCAAACACCACCGCCCCCGTTGGAAAACAGACGTTGTTCACTTCGCCCACCAGTTCCCAATCCAGTTCGGGTTTGAAGAAGCGGATAGGGCAAGCGTGCAATTTCCTTTCGGGATCGTCAAGGTCGAGGAGGGGCACAGGCCGTGTACACATATCCCTTTGGTGTATCGTGCACACCATGATAGATGATGAGCCAGCCATGTTCGGTCTCAATGGGCGGACAGCCACCACCAATGTAACACCTCGTGTCGGTGCTTCGATGTAAGCACGATATGCTTTCATCGAAATTCAAAAAGTAATCCTGCCAGAATTCGGGCGTCAGGTTTTTGAGTTCGCGCACCGATACGAACTGAATATCTGGCCGAATACGATGCAAGAAGCACAGATTGCCGTTTATTCTACGTGGGAAATCACGTTCTTATTCCAGACGAACTTGTTGAGGTTCTGTCCTTCACTGCCTTGCCACGGCGATTGTAGCGCATGTATTTTTCGTTGATGGCAGTCTTACAACTTATCGAATGAATGAATTCGTGGTACGAGATCTTCCGGACGATGGGCCCGCGTTTTTCCCAATGGATCGGGTCGGTAGATGTGGCCAACGCGCCAAGGCATTCACACCGTCATAGGCGGTGTAGGTAGGAATAGTAGAGACCGTTTATCTCGGTAATGCGCGGGTCCTCCAACCTTGCGCTTCGTACGGCGAGGGAACAGCAAGGGGAGGTGTCGCGCCTTTCGGCCACGGTTTCGGGTCCGTTCAACACGCAATATCAATAGTTGAATAATTGCCTTTTCCTACCGCCCGATAGAATAGATGAACACTGTCTGCTACACGAATAGCTGCTGGATTGAGCACACCCTCGCTCTCAAATTCCAGTGTTCGCTTACTCAGAATAATGCCTCTCTTATCAACCGCTATCATGAAGTTCCGTTTTTCGGTCCGTCATTCTCCAACAGACCTTCTGTTGTTCAAAGGTCTCTATGGGGAGGTGGCTTTGCCTTACACAATGGGAGGGAATAGTTACATCATTCACACATCGGTTGCATACAAAAAAAACACCCCGACCCAATGGTCGAGGTGTTTCTGAGGGCTATGGAAAAAGAACCTTAGTTGGTTCCGATGTTTCCTTGGCAGATTACATTTGCCATAAGCAAGGCTGATTCGTGAATGGCCAGGTAGCCATCATACACCAACATATTATCGTAATTAACCGGTGTTTGGTCATCCAACACAAGAAGGTTGGTGTAGCTTTTACCAGTCGCTCCATCAACCGGATTTAGCGTTTTTACCGATGGGCCTCCGCCTACTGTTTCTACCGAGCCAATGTGAATGATGGCCGGATGTGTTCCGCCAGCAAGGGTTCCTGTCAAGGAGATCGTAACCAGCGTTTTGCCATTCTTACGTTTTTGAAACAAGGCTGTTCCCGCAACGCCTGATGCGTTTGTTACATCCAGATTATAGTTTTTACTTGTAGTTGTAAGCGCATTTCCACCAATGTCGGTCTGGCCAATGATGGTGCCTAGATCGAGGGCGCTCTGATGCACATTCAGATAACCGTTGTAAACGAGCAATTGATTGTAGTTGATGGAGCTATTGTTGTCAAGCTTGGTCACTTGCGTAGAACTGTATCCATTCACCACTGGATTAAGCGACAAAGTGATGGAACCGCCTTCTACAGCCGAGTTCATGTGAATGTGTGATGGGTGGCTGTCGGAATCGCCTCCAACAAGGGTAACATCAATGGTGGTAACCGTTGCGCTGGTCTCCGTAAAGGTCACCGTTCCAGTAATTCCGAGCTGATCCTTAACCTGAATGTCATAGACGGTTTTGTTCAGTTCTGGGCTTTCGTCTTTGATGCAGCCGACTCCCAAAATAACTGCGAATGCGACACTGGTACTTAGCAGAATGCTATTGGTAATTTTCATTTTGTTTTAGTTGAAGTGTGAAAGAATTTCCACGCTGCAAAGGTTTTCGCCTTCTTCTATTTGAATGTTACACCCTCCGAACTAATAGTTACATGATTCCCACATTTGGGAAGTCGGACAACAAATCATGGCTAACTTTACATAGCGCGCCTACCTCAACACCCTACAGTTAATGCATTCGTAGGTCGCTTCAAAAGCATGAAGATCTACATCAAATACATGGTGAGCTTGCGCTGCAAGATGATGGTGAAGGCCGAACTGAAAAAGCTCGGGTTGCACTACGTTATTGTAGATCTGGGCATGGTAGAGGTGCTTGAAGACATCACTGCCGAGCAACGTTGTCAGCTAAAGAAGAACCTCGCCAAATCGGGTCTTGAGTTGCTGGATGACCAACAAGCCATTCTGGTAGAGAAGATCAAAGGAGTGATCACCGAAATGATCCATTATTCGGATGAAGTGCCTAAGGTGAATTACTCCGATTTCATCAGCGAAAAATTGGGCTACGATTACACGTATCTGGCCAACGTGTTCTCCGAACTAAAGGGCATCACCATTCAACAGTTCATCATCATCAACAAGATCGAACGGGCCAAGGAGCTGATCCTTTACGATCAGCTCAATCTGACCGAGACCGCTTTTCTGCTTCACTACAGCAGCGTGGCGCATCTCTCTAACCAGTTCAAGAAGGTCACGGGCCTCACACCATCCTATTTCAAGGAACTTGGCAAGAAGCGCAAAGGCAACCTCGAAAACCTGTGATATGTGTAACTCTTTTACATAGTTGTGTAAGGAATCTGGCAATGCACCGCCTCACCTTTGTATAGGAGAAAATCATTTCCACCATTAAGACCAATAAGATGAATAAGACAGAAGTAAAAGGAAACATCAACGAGTTGAAAGGCAAGCTGAAACAACGATTTGCCGTGCTGACAGACAATGATCTGATGCATAAAGAAGGTAAGGAAGACGAAATGTGGGGGAGAATCCAAAAGAAGGTGGGCAAAACAAAAGAGCAATTACTTGAGCTTCTCGGAGCCGACTGATCAGCTGCTTACAATTCAAAACACTAAAACCAAAAAAAATGAAAAAGAACCTATTTAGCCTAGCAATGGCTACCATCTTCATAGCAAGTGGTATGCTTACGGGCTGCGACACAACATCGGCCGATAAAGTGAATAAAGCCGAGGAAAACGTGAAGGATGCTGAAGAAAATCTGAAGGAAGCCAAAGAAGGAAAAGCTGCGGCAGTCAAGAAAGAAGCAACAGATGCCGAATGGAAGGTCTTTAAGGAAGATTCGGATGCAAAGATCTCTAAGAACAATGAGAGGATTGCTGAAATGAAGGATAAAATGAAGACTTCCGGAAAAACGATGGGTAAGATCTATGCAGGACGCATTGAGAACATCGAAAAGAAGAATGTTGAACTGAAAACCCGATTAGACAATTTCGATAAGGAACAGACCGATTGGGATTCATTCAAGCGCGAGTTCGACCACGACATGGGTGAGATCGGAAACGCTTTCAAAGAATTGGGAACCGATAGCTCTAAATAAGCTATGTGGCACCCAGTGGAAAAGGCAGACCCCACCAGGTCTGCCTTTTTCTTTCCCTCAATGTATGAAACAGTAAAACAAAAACGACAATGGACACAAAGGATACAGGTGAAGTAGAAAAGTCAATGGCACTCATTACGATAGAGATCATTGAGTATGTTCCAAACTCGGTTGTTATCAAGACCATTCTGAAGAAATCGACAGGCAATATCAGTGTCATGTCGTTTGATGCAGGCGAAGGACTGACCGAGAAAACCACTCCGTTTGACACCTTTGCCCAGATCATTGAAGGTAAGGCCAACATTATTATCAGTGGTAAATCTCACCTGTTGGAAACAGGCCAGTCAATTGTTATACCCGCACATGCTTCAAACAGGATAGAGCCCAATGGTCGGTTCAAAATGATCATGACGGTGATCAAAAGTGGCTTTGAAGACATGATGTAAGCTGTAAATGTGGTTTTAACCGCTTGAGCGGAATGCCGAAAATGTGTGAATAATGTAACGATGAGATAAATGGATGTAACGAATCGTTAGATCCTTAGCCGCACCTTTGAATATAGGGTTACTTCCAAAGCGGAGAACCATTACAGTACTAAAGAACAGTATCATGTCAAAAGGAAAAGAAGGAAAAGCCAAGTCAGACAAGTCTGCACCGCAAAAGAATTTGAAGGAAAAACGAGCAGATAAAGCGTCTAAACGTAAAGACAAACAACTGCAAGATTGATTCATGCTTTATCCAGAACTTGATAATTCTATGGCTCATGACCTGTGCGATATTGTTGCATATCGGTCGGGGCAAATAGTTTCCAAGACCATTGCGCTAAAACCCACTGGCACCATTACGGTATTTGCCTTTGCAGAAGGTGAGGAAACATTCGCCTCCATTTCGGCCTTCGACAACCTTATTCATGTGATCGATGGCATTGCTTCGGTGCGGATGAATGAGAGAAGCATAGATGTAAGGATCGGGCAAGTGCTCGTAATTCCTGCCCATACCATCAACAAGTTCGTATCCAAAGTGCGCTTCAAAATGCTTTCAACCACTATTAAAAGTGGATTTGAAGAGATGATCTGATAAGCGGAAAACAGATAGAACTCTTGCTCAACATACTGGAAATTAAAAAGGCAGCCTTAGGCTGCCTTTTCAGTTTATGAAGCTGTGGTTTTAGATGAACATCAGGTGAGAGCCTTCTCCAGCAGCTCGCTCGTAGAACCCGCCTACGGTAAGCACACCATCAATGTCATCATAAAGATCCGTCTTCTCTAAATGGAACATATCCATGGCCAATTTGCAGGCCCACATTTTACAGCCCGAAGCGGTCAGCATTTCCAAGAATTCATCCACCGGAGGGATGTCAAGTTTTTCCATCTCTTTCTTCATCATGCTAGTTGCCAAGGCTTCCATTCCAGGCATTCCACCAAGAATGGTAGGAATATGCATGGCCGGATTTCCAACGGTTGCAACACGAAGATCGTTGAGTTTCTTCTTAGTGATAGCCTCTAGTCCAAAGAAGGTATAGAATATCTCCGATTCGATTCCTTCCATTCTAGCACCATTCGCTAGGATGAAACAGGCATAAACATTTTCAATAGTTGCTTTCGAAAGAATGAGAAGCAACTTTTTTACTGGGGCATCTTTTGGTTCGCTCATGGTTCAGGGTTTATTATCAGATACAACCTACTGGCTTAGGAATACCAGCAATTTTAGAGGCCTTTTTCAGCGGCCCGTTTGGAAACAGTTCGTAAAACTCTTTGATATCGGTAATTCCGCTTTTGCCCACCTTTCTAATGGTCAGTGGATTTTCGTTTCTGTATTGTTCTTGGATCCAGGCAATCACCTCCCAACACTTGTCGGTCATGTTTACTTCTTCGGCTTTGGCTATCTCTAGCGCAATTTCCTTGGTCCATTGGTTAAGGTCGGTCATATAACCTTCGGCATTAACGCTCACTTCTTGTCCGGCTATTGTAGTTGTCATCTTCTTTAATATTTGATGGTTCTGTTAATCGTGTTTGCTCATTTCCAAGTGCTTACCTGCCTCACTCATGGTGGCAGGTACAAATGGAATTGGTGTCCCTTTGAGTAGCATGTTCCAGTAAACCCACCTGAAAGCGAGTTTACCCATGTGGTTCATTCTAGATTCTTTAAGCAGTTTAAGCGGCCCGAACGAACCCAACGGAAACGATCCTTCCACTGGTTCATGGGTATAGTTGAAATCAATCAGCAATGCTTTACCGTGTCCTGTTTCTATAAAGCAATTGGAGTGCCCATCGAATTCGTATGTCATAGGTTCTCCATTAATGAATCTTATGATGTTCTCAGTTAGCACATCCGCTTCGAAATGCGCAACAGAGCCTGCTTTTGAGGCTGGTAGATCGGTAGCATCTCCAATAACAAAGATGTTGTCTGCCACTTTGCTTTGCAGCGTACACTTATCCGTTGGAATGAAGTTAAGGTCATCTCCAAAACCAGAGCGCTCTACCATGGAATCGCCCATGTTTGTTGGTACGGTTACAAGCAGATCGTACGCTACTTCCTTGCCACCATAGTCATGGATGGTTCGGGTCTCGTTATTCACAGATTCAATGGCGAAATCTGCTACTATTCTAATATTCTTGTCTTTTAGTAGATAGGCGAGTTTATCTGAAGCAACTGGCTTTGTAAACGCACCACTAAGTGGCGTTACAAAGGTTATATCAACCTTATCGCGCATTCCCTTTTCGGTGAAAAAGGCATCTGCTAAAAAGGCGAATTCCAAAGGTGCAACTGGACATTTAATGGGCATTTCGGTTATGTGAATAACCAACTTTCCGCCTTCCCAATTCATGAATTTCTCACGAAGGGCGCATGCTCCTGCATATGTGTAAAAGTCAAATACGTCCTTGTGCCAAGCATCGCTCATCATTCCTGTAACCTCTTTCGGAGCTATGTGTGATCCGGTAGCGATGATCAGAATATCGTAGCCGATCATATCTCCGTTCTGAAGAGTGACCGTGTTTGATTCTGGCTCTACTCGATCTATCTTCTGCATAATGCGTTTTGCACGGCTAGGCAGGAAATCGTCAATCGGTTTCACCACATCCTCTGGTTGGTATATATCGAACGGAAGGAACAAGAACCCTGGTTGGTAGTAGTGGGTCTTTTCTTGATCTACCACAACAATTTCCCACTCGTCCTTTGGAAGCTTTTTGGCTAAATGATTCGACATCATTGTTCCAGCTGTGCCTGCTCCGAGTATTACGGCTTTTTTCATTTGCGAATGGTTTTAAACTCCATGCAAATAAAGGGAGCTCATGAAACGGCAATCTGACTTTCATTGCATGACGAACTGAGCATTGTCATGTTATGAGCTTTGTACGTTGAATTCGGTTACGATACGCTTAATCAGTCGCTCGCGGTATTTTGCCTTGCAGGAGCACTTGTTCCGGTCAATTTTGTGACTTACAGAAACTGGAATGAAGAGGAGAGTCCAGAAACAAAAAAGCCTTCCATTTGGAAGGCTTTTCTTTTGGTGGGAAATGAGGGATTCGAACCCCCGACCCCCTCGGTGTAAACGAGGTGCTCTGAACCAACTGAGCTAATTTCCCGAGTTTGGGGCTGCAAATGTAAATAAGCTTTTGGTTTTTGCAAGCAGAAAATTCACACTACTTCTGCAACTACAAAGGTGCTTCCGCCAACATAAATGATATCGTCCGATTCGGCCAACGCTTTTGCTGCCGACAAAGCCTCTGAAACCGATGGATATGCCAAGTGTTTTAACCCTGTTTCGGAACCATATTGCACGAGAACGGAAACATCTAAGCCTCTTGGAACATCTGGTCTGCAGAAGTAATATGCTGATGCTTTAGGAAGCATTTCGAAGGTTTTCGAAACGTCTTTATCATTTACCATTCCCCAAACAAAATGAAGTTGTTCAGGTTTTCGGTTCGATAACAAGCGCTTGATGTTGGGTTCCAGTCCTTCACGATTGTGACCTGTATCGGCAATGATAAGTGGGTTTCTTCCGAGCACTTGCCATCTGCCTTTGAGACCCGTATTTGTAACTACCGATTTGATGCCCGATTTAAAATGTTCTCTTGTGAGCTTCCAACCAGTATCAGATAGGGTTCTTATCGTTTCCAATGCAGTCACAAGGTTTTTAGCCTGATGCGGACCAGATAGCTGACTTTCAACCTCCAATTCCATTCCATCGTAATGACGAACATCTAGTGAGAGTTTGTCTTCTTCAAGCACTTGTTTCCGTGTTTCCCATTCACGATTGGCGAAGCGCAAACGGCTTCGTGTTTCTCTCGCTTTGCTCTCAAAAACTTCGGCTACTTCTTGTTGAAACTCACCAATAATTACCGGCACATTCGGTTTAATGATGCCCGCTTTCTCGCCTGCAATTTCTGGCAAGGTGTCGCCCAAGAATTGCTGATGATCATAACCGATATTGGTAATGACGGATAGTTCTGGCGTGATCACATTCGTGCTGTCTAACCTTCCGCCTAACCCTGTTTCAATTATGGCAATATCTACCTGATTTTTGGCAAAATGATCGAATGCCAAAGCCACGGTCATCTCAAAAAAAGATGGCTTGATTCGTTCGAAATCAGTGTTGTAATCGGCTACAAAATCAATCACGGACTGCTCCGAGATCATCTCGCCATTGATCTTTATCCGTTCTCGGAAATCGGTAAGGTGAGGGGAAGTGTAGAGGCCCGTTTTGTATCCTGCAGATTGAAAGACCGAAGCCAACATGTGGCTTACCGAGCCCTTTCCGTTTGTGCCTGCTATGTGAACGCTTTTGAATTTGCGTTGAGGGTTATTCAGCAATTCGCAGAGCGCAATGGTATTTGTGAGGTCCTTTTTAAAGGCAGCAGCGCCTTGCCGTTGATACATCGGCAATTGACTGAATAGGTAATTCAGCGTTTCAGCGTAGTTCATTACTCCAAAATGAAGAGGAAGGTCATTTCGCCTTTTTGTTGGATTGGCGCGTCTGGTTTGGCGTTGAACTTAGTGTTGTAAGCAGCTTCTGTGGCCAACTTTTCCAAGTGCCTATCGGTTGTCGTTGAACCGCGTCCGCCTGGTGTAGCCTTTACCACTTTGCCGTACTTATCTACGATAATGTCAACCACAACTTTTCCTTCTTTCTGGGAATTGTCTACGATTTTCGGAGCAGAGACCATACTTCTTCCTCCAAGGTTGAAAGACATGCCATTTCCGCTTCCACCCAAGCCATGTGGCGCACCAGGTGTACCATCTGCGCTTCCTTGATTTCCTCCGGGTTTTGTGTTTCCTTCTCCCTTGCCCTGGCCTTCTTTTGCTTTAGCAAACAGAGCAGCGCTTGCGGCTCTTTTCTCAGCTTCTATACGGGCTTTCTCAGCGGCTATTCGTTCTTCTTCGGCACGTTTTTCGGCCTCAATCTTTTCTTGCTTTTTCTTCTCTTTCTCTAACGCAATTGCTTCTAGCATTTCTTGCGTTACCACTTCTTCTTCAACCACGGGGTCGGTAGGAGTAGCCACACTTTCCATTGGTTGAACTTCTTCCTCAACCTGTTCTTCAACTACTTCAGATTGTGCTGGATCACTTTCCGTATCGCCAAGTCCAGTATCCGTATTTCCGAAGTTGATCATCATGCCTTCTTCGGGCTTTGGCTGAATGGTGGTGAGTCCGAAGAATAGGAAAAGCAACAGCAATAACGCGTGTATGCTTAGCGATGTGATCATCGCCTTTCGTTTATTTTTCTTCTCAGCTAAATCCATTACTCTGGTTTTGTTGCCAGAACGATCTTGTATTTATTCTGATAGGCAATGTCCATCACTTTTACAGCGTATTCAATCGGAACACCTTTTTCCACTCTCAAAACGATGACTTTGTCTTCTGCATTGGCTAGACGCTGATGAATGATGTTTTCCATAGATCCAACCGAAACTTCGTCCTGATCTACGTAATGTTTCAAGGATTTGTCGATGGAAACGGACACGGTTTGTTTCTTAACCGACTTGGCCTTGCTACTTGGTAGAACAAGATCCAAGGCATTGGTGGTTACCAACGTGGAGGTGAGCATGAAGAATATCAGCAACAGGAACACGATGTCTGTCATAGACGACATGTTGAAGTTCGGACTGACCTTATTTCTTGTTCTTAATCCCATCTTCTTTCAATTATGAATTAGTAATTATGAATGAAGAATTGATCATGCGGGTTCGTGAAGCAGGTCGATGAATTCGGTAGAACGTGCTTCCATTTTAAAGACCACTGCTTCCACCTTCGCAACCAATGTGTTGTAGCCCAAGTAGGCCATAATACCCACTACAAGACCAGCAACTGTAGTTGTCATGGCAGTATAAATTCCACCTGCCAACATTTCCACGTTTACCTGTCCGCCAGCCATTGCCATTTCATGGAAAGCCAGGATCATACCGATAACCGTTCCCAAGAAACCGATCATTGGTGCGGCACCAGAAATGGTTGCTAAAGAAGCCAGGTTCTTTTCAAGTTTATAAGTTTCCAACTTACCTACGTTTTCAACCGCTGCGGTAATATCTCCCAACGGACGACCAATACGGTCAATTCCTTTAGCCAGCATACGCGAAACAGGTGTGTTGTTGTTTACACACAACGCTTTGGCTGTTGCAAGGTCGCCTTTCTGAATGCTGTCTTTTACACCATTAAAGAAAGCGGGGTCTTCCGTTCCCGCCTTGCCAATGGTCAGAAATCGCTCTACAAAAATGTAAATGGCAATAATGGAAAGAAGCAGTAGCACCAACATAATGATGTTGCCGCCAATGCCACCCGAGGTCATCAATTCAATGATCGACAGCGTCTTTTCTTCTCCCAATTCTTCTGGCACCATTGTTTCCTGTGCCATTGCTGTTTGAATGAACATCAAATTCATAGTTGATTGTTTTAAAGGTTGAGGTATTTGTACTCGCTATCGAAAGTATCTATAGATGGTTGCAGCCTTGGTTTGCACCGCTTGCATTTATAAACACCGATGTGTTAGCTTTAGTATGCGGGTCAAGTACAAAAACGTGCCTGCAGCACGCGCATTTTTAAAAATTGAAACATAATTGATGAGTGTTACGCACTGATCTACCGTTTGGTACTGGGCGTTTTCCCAAGCTACGCAAGGGGTCAGGCTTTCCGCTTTATCTTTTTTTTTCCGCCCACAGGCTTTCCAGACTCAAAAAAGGATGCCGCTTCAATCCTTAACGCGAGGTGCCGTTGTTACTTCTATGTGATGCGCTTTGCCAATTCCCGCCCAAGTTTCTCTACAATACCAACTACCAATGCATTGCCCATAAAGAAAGCGCGCTTCTGGTCGCTTATTCCATCCAATTTGGTGTGGTCATCAGGAAACATATTCAATCGTTCTAATTCCTTGGGAGTAAGTCTTCGATACTCGCCATCTTTAAAAATAACATGTTTAAATCGAGATGGAGATTTGCCACCTTCGCCCGTAATGATCGTTCTTGAAGGGCCATCCAGGGGGTCTGGAAAAATCAATCCACCTTCAGAGAACACATAACTGTGTCCCGCTGCGTTGGTCCGATTTATCTTCTTTGCACCTTTCTGATACTCCCAGCCGTTCTGCTGTTGCACTTCTTCCGTGCTTATAAAGAATTCCTGAGGCACTTCTGAGGAAGGCTCCAGAATTTCTTCCAGAACGGTTCGGTCTCCTGCGAAGCTACTGGTCGTTTTTAGTGTCCAGAACCGTCCATCTATCATCAATCCGGTATTCTGAAATGGAGATAGTTTCCCTTTCTTATTGAACTCATCCGACACTTTTTTCAGGTCAGCATGGATGGAGTCAGTAAACGGTTTTTGCTGCGTTTCTTGAACAGGGAATTCCGTTGCAATGATTCCATTCTTAACGAGCCAATCCAGTTTGGTTTTGCTCGATTTTATCTGCTTGAAAATGCTGCTTGACTCGTGATAAGCCAGAATGAAAACGCGCCTTCTTCGCTGCGGCATGCCATAGTCTGCTGCATTTATAACGCGCCATTCCACTGCGTATCCAAGTGCATTCAAAGAAGAAAGGATGATGGCAAAATCGCGCCCGCGCTGAGTGGCTGGAGATTTCAACAATCGATCTACATTTTCCAACATCAGGAATTTAGGGGCTTGGTCGCCCTTTTTTCTCAGAATTGCTTCTATACTCCACCACAGAACGCCTTTCTTCCCTCGAAGTCCCTTCGAGTTCTTAAGCGATGTGGCAACCGAATAGTCCTGACAAGGAAATCCTCCAACCAATAGATCATGGTCTGGTATCTGATCGAAATGATGCTCAACCATCTCTTCAACATTGCAGTTGGAATGGTTGGCATCCGGCCATCTATGCTCGTAAACTAAACTTGCGTGCTGTTTTTTGGTGCTCGGTTCCCATTGGTTGCTCCAAACGACCTCAAATGGAGAATCTGAAGATCTGGGATAGCCTTCCAGGCCTATCCGGAAACCACCAACACCCGCGAAAAGCTCAACAACCTTGATGCTCATTGCACCAAAGATATTGTGCCTAAAGTTTGGATCAAAATTCAGCCAAGTAAGTTCTGCACATCGTTCTGGTGTGCTAAAAGAATCAGATGCCGTGCAGTACTTGAACCAACAACATGAAAGTAGCACTGCCGGCCGCGAAGCCAATCAATGCCAACCAAGCGATTTTCTTGAGATACCACATGAAGTCGATGCGCTCCATACCCATGGCCACAACGCCAGCGGCCGAACCGATGATGAGCATGCTGCCACCCGTTCCGGCAGAAAAGGCAATGAAGTGCCAGATATGGTGGTCTAACGGTAATTGGAACATTCCCATGCTGGCCGCAACCAACGGAACGTTGTCAATAACTGCCGAACCGAAACCCATTAGTATCACGAACACGTCATCTGGAATAGCTGCTCGAACACTTTCTCCCAGCTCGTAGATCATTCCAACACTTTCCAAAGCTGCAACTGCCATTAGAATACCCAAAAAGAACAGGATACTGGGCATCTCGATCTTGGCCAAAGATGCGTGTACTGGGCTGTGATGATGAGCTGCTGCCGACATGGTGAAAGCTCGGTGACTTTTGATCTCAGCAACGGTGGCAACAACGGCCAACGAAAGCATCATTCCTATATAAGGAGGTAGGTGCGTCAAAGTTTTGAAGATGGGCACGAAAACAATCATACCCAATCCCAAAAGGAGCATCCCTAAGCTTGCCGGGGTTTCGTCTGCATCGCTTTCTGGAGACGTTAGTTTTCCTTTGAAAGCAGGAAGTAACGTTGCAATGAATGTTGGAACGACCATACAGATTAGAGATGGCAAGAATAGGAATTCAACCAGTTTCACTGCCGATACCTTGTTTCCGATCCAAAGCATGGTTGTGGTTACATCTCCAATAGGAGACCAAGCGCCTCCGGCATTGGCTGCAACCACAATGAGGCCTGCAAACCAAAGTCTGTCTTCTTGCTTATCAACCAGTTTTTTGAGGATAGTAATGAGAACGATCGTTGCTGTTAGGTTATCAATAATGGCAGACAATATGAACGCCAGAATACCCATGATCCAGAGTAGAACCTTTTTCTCTTTGGTCTTCACAAATTGCTTGATGGCACCGAAACCATTGAAATGGTCTGTGATCTCAACTATTGTCATGGCCCCCATAAGGAATACAAGGATCTCGGCCGTTTTCCCAAGGTGATGCAGCAGCACTTCATCCATATGTTCAACAGGAACTAGGCCATCGATGATCTCAAAAACAGGAACATGGAACAGTGCAACTACTGCCCAAAGAAGTGCCATCATGGCCAAGGCAGGAATCAATTTGTCTATTTTCAATGTGTGTTCCAGAGTAATAGACAGATAACCTAGAACGAAGATTACGAGAAGTACAATTTCCATTTAAATGCGTGTAGAAAGTGATTCGGGTTGGGTTAGTTCGATAAGTGCCAATTCAAACGCTGTGCGACTGACATTGGTAAGCGATGGGCTTTGATCGTAAACATTTTTCAACGATTGATAGATCGTATTCGATGTGTCTTTGAAAATAGCGCTGTCGGTAATTTCCGGATCTTGCGATTCCATTAAAAATGCAAAGACACGAGCCATGCCGCAGTTGGCAATGAAATCGGGTATCAGGCTTAACTGAGCATCTGCATCGCTCATTATAGGTCCGTAGAATATCTCTTTATCTGCAAAAGGTACGTTGGCACCGCTAGATATTGTCTGAACACCAGCAGCAACAAGTCGTTTTAACTGATCTGCTGTAACCAAACGTGAAGCCGCAGCTGGAATGAAAATATCGGCAGGCACATCCCAGATCTTATCGTTGATCTCGTCAAAGCCCATCATATCTTCAACCACCAAATTGTTGCCGAATTTGTGTTCAATGAACAGTTTCTTCACCGCCTGAAGGCCGTAACCTTCTGGGTTTATAAGGCCACCGTTTCGGTCAATTATACCAACTATTCGAGCACCACTATGCGCCAATTCCATGGCAGCAGCTGAAGCAACATTCCCCCAACCTTGAACGATGACTCGCTTACCTTGAAGTGATTCTTTTCTGAAAATAGAATAGAAGTGCTTGACCGATTCGCTTACTCCGAATCCGGTAATCATATCTGCTACGCGGTACTTAACTGGCCCATCTGGACAATAATCTGGGTCTTCCAAAATCTTGGAAACACCGTTTCTTAACTGACCTATCTTATGGATCTTCTCTGCTTCCGTAGGATTGAAATGGCCATTGACCACACCTTCTTGAGGATGCCAGATTCCGTAAGATTCTGTAATAGGAATTACATCATTCTTCTGGTCAACGTTCAGGTCGCCACCTGTACCGTAATAGTTTTTTAGAAGCGGGGCAACGGCTTTGAACCAACGTTCAAGAACACCTTTTCTGCGAGGGTCACGTGGGTCGAAATCAATACCGGATTTGGCACCACCGATCGGAGGGCCACTAACGGTGAATTTAATCTCCATGGTCTTGGCCAGCGAGATCACCTCATTCTTATCAAGCCCTGGACGCATTCTTGTGCCGCCACCTGCAGCACCACCCCGTAACGAGTTGATCACAACCCATCCGCGCGCTTCCGTTTCACGGTCGTTCCATTCGAAAACAATTTCGGGGGCGGACTCTTCGTATTTCTTCAGAAGCTCAAACACAGTTTGGCGTACAGGCTAAAATTCCGCGCAAATGTAAGACAAATTAAACCGCTGAGTAACCGTAAAACGTAGGTGTTTACGTTCGCGGAAAATGGATGACTCCAGAACATGAATCCCGTTTAGCGCCGGTAACGCTTTGCAGCACATTTGTCTGGTTTTCAGTTCTCAGAACCCCTAAAAATGCAAAGATCAATGCTTCTTTAAAATCGATCGTCTCATCAACTGGAACTACTATTTCTGAATGAGATAATTTTCGTAATCGTTCCACTAAGAATACGTTTTTAGCTCCACCCCCAGAAAGCAGTACCAAACCTTCCGGAGCATTCAAATTGATCACTGATGCAATTTGAAATGCAGCGTGTTCCACAAGTGTTCTCAACTTGTCTTCTACAGGCAAGTCGCTCAATTCAACAATCGGTGAAAACGCTCTTTCCAGCCACTCGCGTGCAAGAGACGGTCGTTCACGTTTTCCATAGAGTTCAAGCGCATTCAACTTAAAGAGTAGTTCTTCATTCAACTTACCTGAACGCGCTAACTTGCCATTCTTATCGAATTCAAACCCAAGTTGGTTGGAAAGTGGATTCAAAGCGATGTTCATTGGACAAATATCGAATGCCTTTCGGATTCCATTCTTCTTAAAACTGATGTTAGAGAAACCTCCGAGGTTAAGGCACGCATCATATTCACCGAAAAGTAGCTCGTCTCCAATAGGTACGAGCGGAGCGCCCTGGCCTCCAAGCAGTACGTCTAAACTCCTAAAGTCTGAAACACATGTAATTCCTGTACAGTCAGCTATCGATTGACCTGAACCGATCTGCACCGTAATTCCGTTTTCTGGCTGATGAAAAACCGTATGGCCATGGGAACACACCATTTGAGGTTTCGGCAGCTTTCCTTCTTGGAGAAAAGAGTTGACCTCGGCACCGATCAGTTGTCCAAATTCAACGTGCAGCATGCTTCTAGACTCAATTGATAGTTGATGGGCCGAAGAAAGTTTAGACTGCCATTCTTGCGAATAGCTTACACAGCGAGTCGCCAGGATATTGAACGACCAAGTTCTATCGAATGAGAACTCAACAAGACAAAGATCAAGTCCATCTAAAGATGTACCCGACATTACTCCCACGGCCAATGTTCTGAAACCTGTTTCCACTTGGATTATCTGCTTTGTAAGATTAAGGATAAATAGGTGCAATGCCTTACATTTGCCGTTCACCAAAGTAGACCTGAGATGAAATTTGAGTTGAACGAAGAGCATTTGATGATACAGAAGGCGGCCCGCGATTTCGCCCAAGCAGAACTGTTGCCAGGTGTAATTGAACGCGATACGAAGATGGAGTTCCCGCACGACCAAGTGAAGAAAATGGGAGAACTCGGTTTCTTAGGTCTTATGGTAGACCCTAAATATGGTGGAAGCGGAATGGACACCATATCATATGTGTTGGCCATGGAAGAGATTTCCAAGATCGATAACTCAGCATCCGTTTGTATGAGCGTTTGTAATTCTCTTGTTAACTGGGGATTGGAGAAGTATGGAACCGAAGAGCAGAAACAGAAATACCTTGTGCCTTTAGCCAAAGGAGAGAAGATCGGGGCTTTCGCGCTATCAGAGCCAGAAGCCGGATCGGATGCAACCTCGCAACGAACCACTGCTATTGATATGGGAGACCATTATCTGTTGAATGGCACTAAGAATTGGATTACCAACGGTGGAAACGCATCAACCTATCTGGTAATTGCTCAAACTGATGTAGAGAAAGGTCATCGAGGAATCAACGTATTGATCGTTGAGAAGGGTATGGAAGGGTTTACTGTGGGTGCAAAAGAGGATAAGTTAGGTATCCGTTCATCTGATACGCACTCTCTCATGTTTCAGGACGTGAAGGTGCCGAAGGAGAACAGAATCGGAGAAGATGGGTTCGGGTTCAAATTCGCAATGATGACCCTGTCGGGTGGTCGTATCGGTATTGCTGCGCAAGCTCTAGGAATTGCCAGTGGGGCCTACGAATTGTCTTTGGCATACTCTAAGGAGCGGAAAGCTTTCGGCAAGACCATCAATCAGCATCAGGCCATTCAATTTAAGTTGGCCGACATGGCAACAGAAATTGAAGCAGCAAGAATGTTGGTTCTAAAATCTGCGTGGCACAAAGATCAAGGAATGAACTACGATCTTTCCAGTTCAATGGCGAAGCTGTATGCTTCTAAAGTTGCAATGGAAACTACGGTAGAGGCTGTTCAGGTTCATGGTGGCTACGGGTATGTGAAAGAATATCACGTTGAACGATTGATGCGTGATGCAAAGATCACACAGATTTACGAAGGAACTTCCGAGGTTCAGAAGATCGTGATATCAAGAGCAGTTACGAAAGATTAACAGAGAAGTAACTCTGCTGCTTTTTCCAGTTTATTTCCGCGCGATCCTTTAATTAGAATGGTCTCATTCTCGAATGTGTGGTTCTTCAACCACTCGTTCAGAGAGTTTACATCTTCAAAAAACTGGAAGGGATACATATCCTTGAATTGGAGGAATTCCTTACCAACCAAACAAACTGTTCTCAGATTCAGTGCTTGAAGTCGATCACAAACGATGCGATGCTCCTCTTCACTAGTTGAACCTAATTCGAGCATTTCCCCCAGAATGACGGAGCGATGATCTTTATCGGAACCAACTAAGTTGTTTATTGCAACTTCCATACTACTAGGATTTGCGTTATACGCATCTAGTATGAAGGTATTGGAGCCTTTGCTTCTAACCTCCGATCGATTATTTGTTGGTTCATAACTTGAAATACCGACTGCAATTTCTTCATCGCTAAGTCCGAATACAATTCCGGTTGCCACTGCCGCCATTATGTTCGGCAAATTGTATGCACCGGTAAGATTTGTCTTAACTGTAGGAAACTCATCCCATGATCGATGCTCATTCGATTTCCGCTTCCATTGGACAGCCACATAGTTGCCATCGCGCACAACTCTACCTTGTACGTCATCTGTTGGTAACGCTCCATAATGAAACGCAGCATCCGATCGCGTATTCTCCGCTAGGAACTTATCGCAACTATGAACCAGTAAATGACCACCGAACTTTCGAATATGATCAAACAGCTCGGTTTTGGTCTTAAGAACCCCTTCAAGGCCGCCCATGGTTTCAAGGTGTGCTTTCCCTATGTTTGTTATGAGTGCGTAATTAGGATCAGCTATGTCGCATAGTTCCTTAATATCTCCTTGTTTACTTGCCCCCATTTCAATGATTGCTATTTCATGGTCTAGGGAAAGTCTGAAAAGCGTAAGCGGCACACCAATATGATTATTGAAGTTACCGGATGTAGCTAGCACATTGAATTTTTGACTTAAAACGGAGTACATCAATTCCTTGGTGGTTGTTTTTCCGTTTGACCCTGTAATTCCGATAACTGGTAGCTGAAATTGGTGTCGATGATAGGAGGAGAGGTCTTGAAGTGTTTTTAATCCGCTTTCAACCAATATTAGTCTGTCGTCTCCAACAATCTCTGCATCATCGATTATAGCGTAAGCTGCTCCCTTACTCAGAGACTCAAGTGCAAATTTGTTTCCATCGAATGAATCTCCTTTAAGTGCTAGGTAGACACATCCCTCCGTTATTTTTCGGCTATCCGTACAGATTACGGGATGCTTCTTATATATCTCGTAAATTGATTCAATATCCATGGCTGAAAAATAAAAAACCCCGAGCCAAAAAGGCTCGGGGTTTTCTGTCAGTTATTAAAATTTTATTGCCCTAGAGTTTGTGTTCCAACTCTTGTCATTGCACAACGGAAACCAATGTCATCGGTAGACTGTTCGGCATCTAAGTATCTTCTTGTACCTGGTACCAACCAGTAAGCACGGTCTTTCCAAGACCCCCCTTTGTAAACATGAGCTTCGTCATTTATAAGCGATGTTGCTCCCCATTCGTACATACGTTTTTTGGCCTTATCACCACTTGTGTTGTATTCGTCTTGTGAGTAGAAGATAGAAGAAGAGTAATCGCCATCCAAGAAGTTGATGTTGTCAGCTTTCTTATAATTCCTACGCTGCGTGTTTTCCTCTTCAGTTACGTCTCTCCAGATAATTCTACCAAGACTGTCTTTCTCTGCAATTTCACCTTCTTCTTCACGAAGTTGAGTTTTGAAAACGTTACCACGGAAAGCTCTGAAGTCATCATCGTCTTCCATGCTCAACGGGCGATAAACGTCTTTTACCCATTCGTTAACGTTACCGGCCATACAATACAAACCATAATCGTTTGGCCAGTAAGAAGACACGTCAGTTGGGATATCAGCTCGGTCATTCAAATAACCAGCCGCACCCATATTATCACCTTTGCCTCGTTTAAAGTTGGCCATCATTTCACCTTTGAATCGGTCGTCAGCATTACGCATGTAAGCTCCGTTCCAAGGGTACAGTCTTCTTTCGGTAACACGTTCGAAAACTGTATTTCCAATAAGACCAAGGGCAGCAAATTCCCATTCAGCTTCTGTTGGGAGCCTGTATCGAGGAAGTAAAATACCATCCTCAATGCGCACTTTTCTAGTGTCTTTATTCGGGTCAAGATCAATAAGATCAGAACGAACCAGACCTTCATATTGTCCAGCCAAATAAGCGTCTGTATTAAAGTTGTCTTCGTCAACCTGATTAGGGTTTGTTCTAAGAACGCCTTCTCTAATAAGAATCATCTCGTTAACACGGTCGGTTCTCCAAGCACAGTAATCAGTTGCCTGTAACCAATTTACTCCAACCACAGGATAGTAGTTGTAAGCAGGGTGTCTTAAGTAGAGCTCAACATACGGCTCGTTAAAGCCAAGTTTGCTTCTCCATACCAAGGTATCAGGAAGAGCACGCTTGTAAACCTCTGGGTAACTGGCATAGAATACGCGCGTGATCCAATATAAGTATTCTCGATAATCGACATTGGTAACCTCCGTTTCATCCATGTAGAAAGATGATACAGTTGCACGTCTTGGAACGTTATCCCAATCGTAGCGCACATCCTGCTCAACCCGACCCATGCTAAATGTTCCACCTTCGATGAATACCAGACCTGGTCCCGTTTCTTGGCCTTCCCAAGGTGCAACTTCAAACCCCCCGTTCTTCGGGTCGTTCTGGTTCCAACCGGTAGTGTTGGATCTGTCTTTTTGGCAAGCGCCCAAGAGGAAACTTGCAACTGCAAAGATGCCTAGCAACTTGAATGTATTTCCCTTAATTGTCTTCATGACTATGTTGTTTCGAAACATGCGTTGAACGTAAAAACGACTTCTTGGTTACGTTATTGTATCAGAACGATGGACAGTCAATCGCTCTGAACTTTTTCTTCGGTTTTCTACAACCGAATTGTAATCCGAGCGAAAATTCGTGAGAACCTGCCGTATTATTGGTCAAGGATGATACAGTTACATCATAACTATAACCGAATTTGAATGCTCCTTGCTGAAATCCAATGAGAACGATGAAAGCATCTGGATTGTTGAAACTTTGACGGAACCAGATACCACCAACGATGAATCCTTTAGATAGGTAGAATCCATAATTGAGCTGCTGGAAATCTTGCTGATGCTGATAGAGAATGTTGGGAGAAAGGTTCCACTTTTTCTCCTGTTCTCTTCTCTTTCCG
The DNA here is from genome assembly GCA_018402015.1 of Flavobacteriales bacterium. GTDB lineage: Bacteria > Bacteroidota > Bacteroidia > UBA10329 > UBA10329 > UBA10329. Next base: position 32,507 of record JAGYJL010000006.1, read on the forward strand.
AAATAAATATTGACACCTGCATGACCCGTGAATTTCACCGGTAGTCTACTGAAACCAGCAAATCCTTCATCTGGTTGTGTCATGTGGTGAGCGGCAAATCCTACGTAAAAGTTCTCCGTGTAACCAATAACACCAGCAGAGAAATCAGCAAATATTCTACTCGTATTCGGTCTAACCTCATTGGTCTGATAGACAAACCCATATCGAGGATCGATCATATCTCCAAACGTCAATTTATCCCAATCTATACTACGCTGTACAAGTGTTGCTTGAGCCCCGATACGTAAGGAGAATTTTCGTGAAATATTCATTCGGTACGCATAAATCAAGCTACCCTCGAAACTATTTAAGGTTCCTTCTCCAGCACGGTCTGCCATAAAATGACCTCCAATACCTCCATGCAAAGCATTGACATCCATATCGAAAGATGCGCTATATGTAACAAACGTCCCCGAAATGGCGGGCCATTGGTTACGATAATTCATAACAACACGCGGACATCTCTTTGAGCCAGCAAACGCAGGGTTCAAATAAAGAGGGTTGGCATAGAACTGAGTGAATTGTGGATCCTGAGCAAAAGCTTCATTGGCCGACCAAGTCCCTACAAATACCAACACGAAGGCAACGAAAAACCGCTTCAGCATTCTGGTTTTTTGAATTTTAAAGGACAATAATACGAATAAATTTAGTTTGGATTCTTGACAACAAAGTAGATTAATTTCATGCATTTTGTGCAATATTTTTGAACCCTTATCGTTATGCGGCTGTTTCCTGAATAATTATGGGAGTCTAAGGTCAAACGAAAGACCATTCCTAAATATTATGGTAGGGATTTTTGTTGAACTCATTTTAGTGAAATTAATGCTCCCCGGAGAATGAGAAGATTAGTGAAATTATTGTTGGTTGGTCTTACGTTGTGTACTGGCGGTTCCATGGTGCTGGCTCAAATTTCTGCCCAAACAAGCCGAACTGCAGGTTCTAACGCTGCTGTTATAATCGAATGGGGTGAGCCTCTTACGGAGATAAAGTACGATGGTTCCAGAAGGATCTACTTATTGTTTGATGGTGCTGTCTTTTTGGATGACACGAATCTTCCGTATGTAGTACGCAATATAAAGTTGTCTGCAGGTGTTGATTTAGATGCTCGTTTGGTCAATGCCAAATTTGCACCGTTAACGGATGAGGAAATTTTAGGTGTTGCAGGTCGTGAGATTGGAAATTCGATTCTGGTTGAAACCGATACATACATGGAGAGGAAACAATCGTTTTCTCGAGTAACGTTTATTCCAATTAGAAAAAACGCAAGCACTGGCAGGTACGAAAAACTTGTTTCGTACGAGTTGAGAACAACCGAACGCTTCAGTTCCAGAAAAAAATCGGCCGCGGCTTCTTCTTTTGCATCTTCGTCTGTACTTGCATCGGGCACTTGGTATAAGGTTGCAGTGTCTCAAGATGGATTGCACAAGATCACGTATGATGATCTTGAGGCAATGGGAATGAATGTTGATGCTATCAATCCGGGTAGACTGAATGTTTTTGGAAATGGTGGGGGAATGCTTCCTCAACCCAACTCCGAGTTTCGCTTCGATGACCTTCGGCAAAATGCGATTGAAGTTGTTGGAGAAGGAGACGGTCGTTTCGATCCGGGAGACTATATTCTTTTTTATGCCAAGGGCCCACATTCGTGGGTACAAGACAGCTCAAGTTGCGGACTGTTCAAACATGAATACAACGTCTATTCCGATCAAACCTATTATTACGTAACGGCAGATAGAGGAGTGGGAAGAAGAGTGGCTGAGGTTTCTTCCTCAGGTTTGCCTGCTACGCACACCGTTACAACTTTTATTGATCATCAATTTCATGAGAGCGACAACAATAATTTGTTAAAGTCGGGTCGAGAATGGTTCGGGGAGGAATTTGATATTCAAACTTCACATGCTTTTGACTTCGGGTTTTCTAACGTGGCCAATCAAACCGGATACCTGAAATCTCGCGTGCTGGCGCAGTCATTTTCTGGAGGAACCACGTTTACCATTCGTGCCAACGGAACTACTGTGGAAAGTGTGATTGTGCCTCAGGTTTCTGGAGGGTATAATAAGAATGCCGAGGATGAATTCACCTGTACCCCTTTGCAGTTCGGTTCTGGTAATACCAACATTTCATTCAATTATAATAAAGGAGGTAATCTGAGCGCTATCGGTTGGCTCGATTATGTAGAAATTATTCTTACTCGCAATCTTGCAATGGCAGGAACACAAATGCCTTTTAGAAATCTCGAATCTGTTGGTCTAGGTAACGTGGCTGAATTTCAGTTGTCCAACGCAAGTGGTTCAGTTAGAGTTTGGGAAGTGACCGACCCTACAAATGTTACTCAACGCAATCTTAACCGTCAGGGAAATGTTGCCAGTTTCAAAGTCGAGGCCGATTCGCTCAGGCAGTTCATAGCTTTTAATGGAGGTGGTTTTTACAGCGTAGAACCAGTTGGACCAGTGGCCAACCAGAATTTACATGGTCTGAGTCAGCCCAATATCCCAATAGACATGGTAATTGTTGCGCATCCGAACTTTATGGCAGAGGCGGAAAGACTCGCCAATTTCCATCGGCAGAGCGAAACGAGTCCATTGGACGTTCAGATCGTTTCGCCTGAACAGATATATAATGAGTTCTCATCAGGTGCTCAAGATGTTTCGGCTATCAGAGACTTTATGAGAATGCTTTATCAGCGAAGCAACAATTGGGAAGAAATACCGAGATACCTATTACTATTTGGAGACGCTAGTTATGATTATAAAGACAGGTTGCCAGATAACACCAATTATGTGCCTACTTATGAATCTGTAGAGTCGCTCACTCCGACCATCAGCTACGCATCTGACGATTATTATGGTTTGTTGGATCCGAATGAAGGGGCGTGGGCGTCATCAGCATCAGATGCGCTTGATATAGGTATTGGTCGTTTTGTAGTTAGAACGCTGGATGACGCGCGAGCTGTTGTAGACAAGATTTATAGGTATGAGGAATTGGATATTGCCGATCTGGATGTTACTGGACACAACTGTGCCGATGGTGGCGCAGCAACGGTAACCTCTCCTGATTGGCGTAACAGAATTGTGTTTGTTGCGGATGATGAGGACAGCAATATGCATTTGAATCAGGCCGATCAGTTGGCAGAATTGGTGGATACAATGTATCCAGAATACAATCTGACCAAAATCTATTTCGACTCATTTGTACAGGAATCAACTCCAGGTGGGCAACGATATCCCGAAGCTAATACTAGCCTTAATACCGAAGTGCAGCGTGGTGCGCTAATGGTCAATTATACCGGTCATGGTGGCGAACTGGGTTGGGCGCACGAGCGAGTTCTCGGTAATTCAGACATCAATTCGTGGGTCAATTTCTCTAATCTTCCCGTATTTGTAACAGCCACTTGCGAATTTACCCGATATGACGATCCTAGTAGGATCTCGGCAGGCGAATTGGTGCATTTGAATCCGAATGGCGGTGGAATTGCATTGTTCACAACTTCGAGATTGGTCTACTCAGCTCCGAACTTTACGTTAAATCGGAATTTCTACTTGAATTTGTTGGTTGAACAAACCTGGGGGCCACCAACCATGGGTGATGTGATAAGAATGACAAAGGTTGCAAGTGGAGGTTCGGTGAATAACAGAAACTTCATTCTAATTGGAGATCCTGCGCAGCGTTTGGCCTTTCCATTACATAATGTCGAAACGCTCACCATCAATGGTGAAAATGTAAATTCTTTGACCGATACAATAAATGCGTTACAACTCGTTACGGTAACCGGAAGAATGCGAAATAGAAATGGACAATTGATGGAAGACTTCTCGGGAACGGTGTACCCCACTGTTTTCGACAAAACGACCCGGGTGTCAACCTTGGCCAATGATCCTTCCTCTAGTGTTCGACAATTCACTGTACAGAAGAACCTTATATATAAGGGTAAAGCAAGCGTAAGTTCTGGAGCGTTCTCGTTCTCGTTCGTTGTGCCAAGAGATATATCCTATAATTACGACTTTGGCCGTATAAGTTACTATGCCGAAGGAAGCGGTACCAATGCCAATGGTCATTACGAAGAATTCGTTATTGGAGGTTCTAGCGACAATGCCGCTATTGATGAGACAGGACCAACCGTTGGTCTCTTTATGAATGATGTTGGTTTCGCCTTTGGTGGTACAACCGATGAGAACCCTTCGCTATTGGCAATTGTTGCCGATTCCAATGGTATCAATACCGTTGGCAACGGCATTGGCCACGATATAACCGCTGTGCTGGACGATAATACTAACAACACTATCAATCTCAATGATTTCTACCAGGCCGATCTGAACAGCTATCAGAGTGGAAGAGTGGTTTATCCATTCAGCAGCTTAAGCGAAGGAACGCATAACATCAAGTTTAAGATATGGGATGTTTACAACAACAGTTCAGATGCTTACACCGAGTTCGTTGTGGCCGAATCTGCAGAACTGGCTCTAGAGCATGTTCTCAACTATCCCAACCCTTTTACCACTCATACCGAGTTCATGTTTGAACATAACCAGCCTTGCAACAGTTTGGATGTTCAGGTTCAGATTTTCACGGTATCAGGCAAATTGGTAAAAACCATCAATGAAACAATTCTTACTCATGGCTTTAGGAACGAACCTATTGCTTGGGATGGATTAGACGATTATGGCCAAAGAATTGGCCGTGGAGTATATATGTATAATCTCAAGGTAACAACACCAGATGGTCAGAAGGCAGAGCAGATTGAACGGCTCGTTATACTAAACTGACATCAAAACACGTAACATGGCTATATTTGCAGCCCTCAAAAAAAATAGGATGTCCGCATCAAGCAGAATAAGTTCATTGTTGTTAGCACTACTCGTTAGTGCATCTTACTCATTTGGACAAAACGTAAGTCAAGATGAACGAGCCGATGAAATTCAGCTCAACACCATCACAACCGCAGTTCCTTTTCTTATGATTTCGCCAGACGCTCGATCTGGGGCAATGGGAGATGTTGGTGCGGCTACCGATCCAGATGGAGCATCCAATCACTGGAATCCAGCCAAGATGGCCTACGTGCCGAATAAAATGGGATTTGCTGTTTCCTATACGCCATGGTTGAGGGCCCTTGTACCCGACATCAATTTGGCTTATATCTCCGGCTATGGAAAAATCGGTAAGAAAGGAATGCAGACCATTTCTGGTTCGTTACGATATTTCTCACTTGGTTCGATAACCTTTACCGATGCTCAAGGTGGAACGATTGGAGATTTTACTCCGAATGAGTTTGCTATAGACCTTGGTTACGCTCGAAAACTTTCAGAGGAATTCTCTGGTGGTATTGCGTTGCGTTATATCTACTCAAACCTTACGGGAGGATTGAATGTAGGTGGTGCCGATACCAAGCCAGGAATGGCCGGAGCTGCTGATGTGTCTTTTTACTACCAGACCAAGCGAGTCAAGATCGGAGGTAGAAAATCTGTGATATCAGCAGGATTGAACATTTCCAATATCGGTTCTAAAATGTCTTACACGAATACAACTGAAGAAGATTTCATTCCGATCAACTTCAGGTTCGGTTTGGGTTTCAAGTATTTCGTGGATGATAGAAATAGTGTAGCGCTGTTCTTCGACATCAACAAGTTGATGGTGCCTACCCCTCCTCAATATGATGATAATCCATACGTTGACTCATCTTTGCCTCCTGGAGATACACTCGGTGCAATTGGGCACGAAAGCAACGCAAACCCATCTTTCGGAACCATCATTGCAGGAAAAGACCCGAACAGAAGCGTGCCTAATGGAATGTTCACTTCGTTTGCAGATGCCCCTGGAGGTAGTGCAGAGGAATTGCGAGAGATCAACCTTGCAATCGGATTGGAATATTGGTACAACAATCTTTTCGCAATTCGGGCAGGATATTTCCACGAGCATTATTCAAAAGGAAATCGTCAGTTCTTCACCGTTGGAGCTGGAATTCGATATAACGTTTTCGGGCTTGATTTTGCCTATTTGATCCCAACACAACAACGTCATCCGTTGGAGAACACCCTCCGTTTCACACTGACCTTCGATTTCGAAGCGTTCAAGAAACAGAATGACGAGAAGAACGATAGCAGGCCAGAGGATTAATGAATATTCGAGTCGGATTCGGCTACGATGTACATCAACTGGCCAAAGGCGAAGAGCTTTGGTTGGGAGGTAAGTTGATTCCTGCTGAGCTAGGCGCAGTTGGTCATTCAGATGCAGATGTCCTTATTCACGTTATCTGCGATGCTTTGCTAGGAGCAGCCAATCTGCGTGACATCGGATTTCACTTTCCGGATACATCCGCAGATTATAAAGGAATAGACAGTAAGATACTTCTGGCTGATGTTGTTAATCTTTTAGAAGACAAGGGCTACACGGTTGGTAATATCGATAGTACCGTTGTGCTTGAAAAACCTAAAGTAAACCCTCACATCGATGATATGAAGGCTATATTGGCCAAGATCACATAGAAGGTGTAGATGAGGATGCAGTTTCCATTAAGGCCACTACTTCCGAGAAGATCGGTTTTGTTGGTAGAGAAGAAGGTATTGCCGCTTTTGCTACGGTTCTCATTCAGAAAATCTAATCTCCAAATTGCTTATGGGCGAGTTTTCAATTACGATAAAAGGGCTTTCGGTATTACGTTCAGAGCTATCCGCCTCCGACTTGCAATTGCTCGAAAACGCAGAACAGGTTTCGAAGAATGCATACGCACCATATTCGCAGTTTTTTGTTGGCGCAGCGCTAAGATTGGATAATGGTACAATTGTGCTCGGAACCAATCAGGAAAATGTTGCATACCCATCCGGACTTTGTGCCGAACGTGTAGCACTTTTCTCCGCCTCAACCAATTACCCGAATATGCCTGTGTCTGCAATGGCCATCACAGTAAACACTGCAAAAAGTTTCATAACCGTACCTCTTTCTCCATGCGGCAATTGTCGTCAGGTTATAATGGAGTACCAGCATAAACAGAAACAGCCGATCCGACTTATTCTAGGAGGGCAAGGTGATATCGTTTGGATCTTTGAAGATGCTTCGGCCCTTCTACCTTTTGGATTTGAGGCGGATTATCTCAAGAATTCCTGAACAACCACATCATCCTACCTGTTACCGATTGTATTGTCGGAATTGCCCGCTTACCTTTAACCCCCACTGCTACATTTGCATAAATAGGAGTTCATGGCTAAAACAAAATTCAGTAAGGAAACATATCTGAAGTGGTACGAAGAGATGCTGCTTTGGCGCAAGTTCGAAGAAAAGGCTGGTCAGCTATACATTCAACAAAAGATCCGTGGTTTCTGCCATTTGTACATAGGTCAGGAAGCAGTGCTGGCCGGTAGTGTAGAAGCAACCGAAGAAGGCGATAAGTTCATTACTGCTTATCGCGATCACGTTCACCCTATTGCCTTAGGCGTTCCTGCCAAAGAAATTATGGCAGAGTTGTACGGTAAAAAGACCGGAATTGTAAAAGGAAAAGGTGGCTCTATGCACATGTTCAGCAAGGAGAAGAACTTCTTTGGTGGTCACGGAATCGTAGGCGGACAGATTCCGTTAGGAGCTGGAATTGCGTTTGCAGATAAATACCGTGGCGACAAAAAAGTGACACTCACTTATATGGGAGATGGAGCTGTTCGTCAGGGCGCATTTCACGAAGCGCTGAATATGGCAATGACATGGAAATTGCCTGTCATTTTCATTATCGAGAACAACAATTACGCAATGGGAACTTCTGTTGAACGGACCTCGAACGTCAGCGACCTTTACAAATTAGGTCATGCTTATGAGATGCCTAGTGAAGCAGTAGATGGGATGAGTTTTGAAGCTGTTTATGAGGCCGTGAAAAAAGCCGCAGACCGAGCTAGAAAGGGTGATGGACCAACCTTGCTGGAGATGAAAACCTATCGTTATAAAGGTCATTCGATGTCTGATCCGGCCAAGTATCGAACAAAAGAAGAAGTTGAGAATTACAAGAAACAAGACCCGATACAGCAAGTGTTGGACCTGATTGTAAAGAACAAATATGCTACTGACGAAGAGTTGGAGGCAATTCAAACAAAAGTGAAGGACGAAGTAGACGAATGTGTGAAATTCAGTGAAGAATCACCATTCCCAGAGGCTGCAGAATTGTATGACGATGTTTATACACAGGCAGATTATCCGTTCATTACAGAATAGACAGAAATTATGGCAGAAGTGATCAGAATGCCCAAGTTGAGCGACACCATGACCGAAGGCGTGGTAGCTGAATGGCACAAGAAGGTTGGAGACGAGGTTTCTTCGGGAGACTTACTTGCTGAGATTGAATCTGACAAGGCAACCATGGAGTTCGAATCGTTCTACGATGGAGTGCTTTTGCATATTGGTGTTCAGAAAGGAAAAGGTGCGGTGGTCGATTCCATTTTGGCCATTATTGGCGAAAAAGGTGAGGATATTTCAGCCCTATTACAAGAAGATTCCGCTCCTAAAGTGGAGGAGAGAAAAGAGGAAATAAAAACTGAAGAATCAACGCCACAAGAAGTTAAAGTTGAGGTAAAACCAGAGCCAAAAGCAACACCTGCTGTTGCTCCTAAGCCTGTCGCTGTACCTCAAGCGGCTACAAACGGTAGAATAATTGCTTCGCCACTTGCCAAAAAACTCGCTACGGATAAAGGAATTGACATCAATCTGGTTCTTGGTTCGGGCGATGGCGGAAGAGTGATCAGAAGAGATATAGAAGCATTTCAACATCATGGACAATCTGCAGCTAATGCAGTCGAAAGCTTCCACGATGTAGAGGTTTCGCAAATGCGAAAAACCATTGCTCGAAGATTGGCTGAAAGCAAGTTCAGCGCTCCGCATTTCTATCTCACTATGAAGATAGATATGGATGCAATGATGGATGCCCGAGATAGTATCAACAGCGTTTCTAAGGTTAAAATATCGTTCAATGATCTGGTTATCAAAGCGGTTGCTGTTGCACTGAAAGAACATCCGCAGATCAATGCTGCGTGGATGGGCGATCACATTCGCTTTAACAATCATGTACACATTGGAGTAGCTGTTGCGGTGCCAGACGGACTACTTGTTCCCGTGGTAAGATTTGCAGATACCAAGCGACTGAGCGAAATATCCAGCGAAGTGAAAGATTTTGTGCTACGAGCCAACGACAAGAAGCTACAACCAAAGGATTGGGAAGGAAACACATTCACCATTTCCAACTTAGGAATGTTTGGTATAGATGAGTTTACTGCTATCATTAACACGCCCGATAGTTGTATCATGGCGGTTGGTGGAATAGAGGAGGTTCCCGTGGTGAAAAACGGGCAGATCGTTCCTGGAAATGTGATGAAAGTAACGCTCTCATGCGATCATCGTGTGGTTGATGGTGCTTCGGGAGCGAAATTCTTGAAGACATTTAAGAAGTTGATGGAGAACCCGGTTTTACTACTTGGTTCATATTCGATCTAAACTCCGTAAAACAACTTAGTCGCAAAGCAGTTATTCGCTGTTTCTTTGATGCGATAGTCTTAAAACATTGCAGTATGAAAAGAATAATTACACTTCTACTCTTCGCATTCAGTGCAGCATATCTAAGTGGGTGTCAAGAAAAATTTGAAGACGCCAAGTATCGCTGTAAGATCAACGGAAAGGATTTTATTCCTGGCAATGAATTGATTCAATTCACGTACACTGAAAACCAGAACAACGATCGTATTCGTATTCGCGGAACCGCGTTGGCAACAGGCATAGTTACAGGAAATCCCTATGGTGAGTTGGAAATTCAATTCTCTTTCAACGATGATTCTATTGGTACAACTCAACTGGCCTACGATGCCGTTTTCTACGGAAACAACGAATGGGACAAGACCTTTAGAAGCTCTTCTGATGACCCGGGCAGTGTTACCATTACAAGTTTAGATAAGGCTGGCAAGCGAGTAACGGCCAATTTTGAGCTTACTGCTTATGCCGATGATGGTTCAACATTAACCATCACAGACGGTTTTTTTGACCAAAGCTGGTAACACGCCCAAGTTCAGTTTAAGAGAATTTGGCACTTATTAGCATTTGCGCGTAACCTAAGCAACTACTTTCGGTATAAGCTTTTGGAACTAAGGTTCTGATAGTGGATTTTTCATTTGGTTTGGCTGCGGCTCCTCGAAAGTGGGGCCGCAGTATTTTTATATGGTTGTTCGTGGCGCTGCGTTTACTTTTAAACCGTGAAACCACTTCTCGAAACATCTATAGAGTTTTTATCGGGCGTTGGACCAGAACGCGCAAAATTGCTGCGCGAAGAATTCGGGATTCGCACATACAGCGATCTGCTTCATCACTTTCCATTTCGTTATGTAGATAAAACTCAGTTCCACCAGATCAACAGCATCAGCAGCGATGAAACGGATATTCAACTGCGCGGAAGAATAACCTCTGTGCGAACTGTTGGGGAGAATCGTGGTCAGCGTTTGGTGGCCGATTTCACCGATGGAACGGGCGTTATTGAACTTGTTTGGTTCAAAGGAATCAAGTGGGTCAAGCCAAAGCTTCTGCCTAATATCGATTATGTGGTTTTTGGCAGACCAAGCAATTTCAAGGGCAAGTACAATATGGTTCATCCGGAGTTTGAAACGGTGGAATCTCAGCAGAAAAAAGTGGCCATTGCCTTACAACCAGTCTACCCATCAACAGAAAAGGCAAAGGCCAAAAACCTTGATGCAAAAGCCATTGGTCGTTTGATGAATGCGCTTGTTGCTCAACTCAAAGGTCAGGGGCATGTTGCAGAACTTTATGGTTCGGATTTCAGAGAAAAGAACAATCTCATCGGAAGAGAAGAAGCCTTTATCAATGTTCATTTTCCGAAGGATAGCGACACGCTACGTAAAGCACTGTTCAGGTTAAAGTTCGATGAGTTGTTCTTTATACAACTACGCTTGCTGAAACTCAAACTCATCAACCAGAATAAGTTTCAAGGAGCTGTTTTTGCCGAAGTTGGTGAATTGGTCAATCGATTCTATTCAGAGTGTTTGCCCTTTGACCTAACCGATGCTCAGAAACGCGTTGTGCGAGAAATACGTCACGATCTAGGTTCTGGAAAACAGATGAGCAGATTGCTCCAAGGAGACGTTGGTAGCGGAAAAACCATTGTGGCTCTCATGTCCATGCTGCTAGCGGTAGATAACGGCTATCAAGCAGCACTGATGGCGCCAACAGAGATTTTGGCAGAGCAGCATTTCGCCACCATTTCATCGTTTCTCAAAAAACTGAATCTTCACATTGCCTTGCTCACAGGTTCTACAAAAACTGCCGAGCGTAAGCTGCTTCACGAGCAACTAAGAACGGGAGAGATTCATATTCTCATTGGTACGCATGCGCTCATTGAAGACGTGGTGCAATTTGATAGATTAGGATTGGTGATCGTGGATGAACAGCACCGTTTTGGAGTTCAACAGCGCGCTAAACTGTGGTTAAAAGGTCGCGATGGAGAAGTGCCTCATATGCTTATTATGACCGCAACGCCCATTCCACGAACGCTGGCAATGACTGTTTACGGTGATCTGGACACATCTGTTATCGATCAACTTCCTCCAGGGCGTAAACCGATAAAAACCTTGCACAGATTCGATTCTTCGCGCCAAAAGATCTTCGATTTCATGAAGCAGGAAATTGCCTTAGGAAGACAGATCTATGTGGTTTATCCGCTGATAAGCGAAAGTGAAAAACTCGATTTCAAGCATTTGGAAGATGGCTATGAATCCATTATCCGCGATTTCCCACAGCCGCAATATCAGGTCAGTATTCTGCACGGTAAAATGAAGGCCGATCAGAAGGAATACGAAATGCAGCGTTTTAAAGAAGGAAAGACAAACATCATGGTTTCCACTACGGTTATCGAAGTTGGTGTGGATGTTCCGAATGCTTCGGTAATGGTGATTGAAAGTGCCGAACGCTTTGGCCTTTCACAGTTGCATCAGTTGCGCGGTAGAGTTGGGCGAGGAGCAGAACAGAGTTATTGCATTCTTATGACGGGTTACGCTTTGGGACAGGAGGCGCGCACTAGAATGGAAACCATGGTGCGAACCAACGATGGTTTTGAGATTGCCGAAGTTGATATGCGCTTGCGCGGACCGGGCGATATTCAAGGTACGCAGCAAAGTGGAAAACCGATTTTTCAGATAACCAACCTTAGTAAAGATGGGCAGATATTACTGGCTGCGCGAAATGCTGCTATCGACCTGTTGACAGATGATCCGAATCTCGAAAAGCGTGAAAATGCGCTCACCAAGCATTACCTGATTCAAGAAATGAAGAACCGCCCGAATTGGGCGCGGGTTTCTTGATTCAGTTCGGTCATGCTGAACTCGATTCAGCATCTGACATTTTAGACCCTGAAACAAGTTCAGGGTGACGGTATACAAAGCTTTAAGAGTTAACCGCAGCCCGTCTCAACCTATCGTTTATTGCTCGTCCCAATCCGATCTCTGGTAAACGTTCTGCTAGGATAAGATCAACCGGAAACTTGTCAAACTCACGCATAAAAGCAAAGAGATTCACTGCTGCTTCGTGAAGGTCGCCATGGGGCGAAAGCAACAATTGACGGTCTGGTGGAAGGAATTCCAATCGCGTCATAAATCCTAGAAAGCCGATACGTTTTCCTTCAAATTCATGGATCATTTCACCGGGATTTCCGAAGTACAACGGCTTTCCTGGAGCGTAATGACTTTTGAGCATTCCAGGTGCTTTTGGGTCAGAAGATTGGTTCAGCGTTACTTCCACTGGTCCGATCAGATCCTCAATAACATCAACGCTTAATCCTCCTAAACGATAAATGATCGGTTTACCTTCCTCGAAACCGATGATAGTGCTTTCCAAACCTACCGTTGTTGGGCCGCCATCCAGAATGTAATCGATTTTTTCCCCAAGCTGATCTTCCACATGTTGCGCAGTGGTCGGACTTACATATCCGAACGGATTGGCGCTGGGTGCTGCCAGCGGAAAATTGAGTGAACGGAGCAATTCCTGCGTCAAAGGGTGAGATGGAACACGCACCGCCACATTATCTAAACCCGAAGTCACTAGATCAGGAACGATTGGTTTCTTCGGAAGCACCAAGGTCATGGGTCCGGGCCAGAATTCGTCCATCAGTGTTCTGGCCAAAGATGGAATTTCAGCCACGTGCTCTTTTATCCACTCAATGCCCGAACTATGAACGATCAACGGGTCGAACTGAGGACGATTCTTGGTTTCAAAGATCTTAAGAACAGCCTCTTCATTGAATGCATTCCCTGCCAATCCGTATACCGTTTCGGTAGGAATTGCAACCAATTTCCCCTGTCTCAGCAGGCGCGCTGCTTTCTCTATGTCGGTTCCAATTTCGGCCATTTCCGCAAATGTAATTGCTATAGCCTTCCATGTCCAGATTTATCGATAATCAGAAAGGCTTTCTTTCAGGGTCACAAACCTTAAATTCGCGGCTCAAACGCGCACGCATGAACATTTCCTACAACTGGCTGAGAGAATACCTGAAGATCGATATTGATGTGAACGAAGCGGCCGAGCTTCTTACGGGCAGCGGTCTCGAAGTGGAGAAGGTCATCCCGTTTTCTTCGGTAGAAGGAGGCTTGCAAGGGCTGGTAATTGGCGAAGTGCTGAGCAAGGAAAAACATCCGGATGCCGATCGGTTGAACTGCACAAAGGTGAATGTCGGAACGGGCGAACCGTTGGACATTGTCTGTGGCGCTCCGAATGTGGAAGCAGGACAGAAAGTGGTGGTTGCAACAGTTGGCACCATGCTTTACCCGTCCGAAGGCGAGCCATTTGAAATAAAGAAATCGAAGATACGCGGACAGGTTTCTGAAGGAATGATCTGTGCGGAAGATGAGATCGGACTGGGCGAAAGCCATGCGGGTATCATGGTGCTGCCGTCAGATGTGAAAGTTGGAACGCCAGCATCTGAATATTTCAAGATTGAGAATGATTTTGTGTTGGAGATCGGTCTTACACCAAACCGTGCCGATGCAATGAGTCACATTGGCGTGGCGCGCGATCTTCGGGCCGTGGCCAAAGAAATAAAAGGCGGTTACGAGGATTTGAAATTGGACTGGCCAGATGTGATGGGTTATTCGGCCGATCTGAAAGAAAACCCGATTGCAATCGATGTGCAAGATGCAGAAGCTGCTCCGCGATACGTTGGTCTTTACATTCAAGGAATTGAGGTGAAACCATCGCCAACGTGGTTGCAGAATAGACTCAAAGCCATTGGCTCGCGCCCGATCAATAACGTGGTTGATGTCACCAATTTCGTGTTGCACGAATTAGGCCAGCCGCTGCATGCATTTGATGCTGATAAGATAAAAGACAGCAAAGTGGTAGTTCGTTCGGCAAAGTCGGGAGAGAAATTCACCACCTTGGACGAAGTAGAAAGAGACTTGAACGATAACGACCTCATGATCTGTCATTCCACCGATGGAATGTGTATTGCAGGTGTGTTCGGTGGTTTGAATTCTGGTGTTACCGAAGGAACCAAGAATGTGTTTTTGGAGAGTGCCTATTTCAATCCGGTTTCAATCCGGAAAACCGCCAAACGTCATGGCTTGAGCACCGATGCTTCGTTCCGTTTTGAGCGCGGCATCGATCCCGAAACAGTTGTTTATGCGGCCAAACGCGCTGCCTTGCTGATACAAGAATTAGCGGGAGGGAAATTATCCGTCATCACCGATATCTACCCGAATCCGATTCCGCATCAGAAAGTGGAAGTGAAGTTTGCCAATATCAACCGATTGATCGGCCAGGAAATACCGAAGGAAACGGTGCTTTCAATCTTGGATGACCTTGGAATTTATGTGGAGAAGAAGAACGATGAAGGACTGAAACTGTCTGTACCGTCATTCAAGAATGATGTGACGCGAGAAGCTGATGTGATTGAAGAGATTCTTCGCGTGTACGGTTACGATCGTATTCTTGGAAGCGGTCAATTGCGTGTTCCTTTGATCGCTTCGGATAAGAAAAGTCCAGAGCAATTAAGAAACTTGGTTTCGGACGCGCTCACTTCGCAAGGCTTCAACGAGATCATGAACAATTCGCTTACCAAAGCGGCTTACATGGACAAGCATTTTGCTGATGCGGGAAAATCCAAAGTGGATATACTGAACCCCTTGAGTGCTGATCTGAATGCTATGCGTCAGACCTTGCTTTTCGGAGGATTGGAAAGCGTTTCTCGCAACATCCGCCATCAGAATCCTAATTGTAAATTCTACGAATTCGGAAACCTTTACGAGAAGAAAGCGAAAGGCAAGTGGCCTTATTCGGAATATCGTTCCTTAGGCCTTTTCATGACCGGAAGGTGGCAGAAAGAGCGTTGGAATGCAGCTGCCGGAAATGCCACATTCCATCACATTCATGGTGCTGTAAAGTCAATCCTGAACCGATTGGGAATTAACGCGCAACTGCAAGATCTTGCAGCCACAAATACCTATGCATACGGAATGGAATACCAGACCAAGGATGGGAAGTTGCTGGCCAATTTCGGAAGTGTGAATTCCACTATTCTTGAGGCATTCGATATTGAGCAGGAAGTATTCTTTGCCGATTTTAATTGGGATCTGGTACTTCAAATGTCTGCTTTGAATGAGTTTGAGGTGACCGAATTACCAAAGTATCCGTCCGTTAGAAGAGACCTAGCGTTGCTGGTTGACAAAGCTGTGAAGTATGGCAAATTGGAAGAGCTTGCGTATCAAACGGAAAAGAATTTGCTCAAAGAAGTAAACCTTTTTGATGTGTACGAAGGCAAGGGAATTCCGGAAGGCAAACGTTCTTACGCCCTTAGTTTTATCCTTCAGGATGCGAATGCTACGCTGAACGATAAGATAATCGACAAAACCATGGGGCGTTTGCAGCAACGTTTTGAAAGAGAGGTTGGAGCCGAATTGCGTGGATAGTCGTATATGAAGCGACTCGTTGTCTCCTTGTTTTTACTTACTCCGTTTTTCCTTTTCGGGCAAGATGTGCGAATGATGCGCATCAAAAAGGCTGAAGGGAAAATGGTGCTTGACGGCAAACTGGACGAAGCAGATTGGCAAACAGCCGATGTTGCCAAGGATTTCCAACAGACCTTCCCTTTTGATAGCTCTTTGGCCCAGACATATACAGAAGTCATGCTTACGTACGATGAGAAAAACCTCTACGTGGCCGCCATCTGTTACGATCCTATTGATGGGCCGTATATTATCGAGTCCTTGAAACGCGATTTTTCTTTCCCGGTGAGCGATGCCTTCGGAATCTTCATCGATCCGTTTGATGATGGCGCCAATGGCTTCAGCTTCTCTGTAAATCCTTTGGGTGTGCAGCGGGAAGGAACACTCGAGAATGGTGGCGGTTTCGGGGTTACTACAGCTTGGGATAATCGCTGGTTCAGTGAAGTGAAGATTGAGGAAGACAAGTGGGTGGTAGAGATGAAGATCCCCTTCAAATCAATTCGGTACAAAAGCAATATTTCTGAATGGGGCATCAACTTCGCGCGGAATGACCTGAAACGTAACGAAAGTAGCACCTGGAGTTGGGTGCAGCGTGGTCAGAATGTGGCGAACTTGGCCTACACAGGCAAACTCATTTGGGATGCGCCACCCAAAAAAGCTGGTGCCAATATTTCACTCATCCCATACGGAATCGTGGGGCTAAACCGCGACTACCAAGGAGAGAACAAGACCAAAGTGCCATGGAATTTCGGAGGCGATGTGAAAGTGGGTATCACCTCATCTCTGAATCTCGATCTTACGGTCCGACCAGATTTCTCGCAAGTGGAGGTGGACAGACAGATCACCAATCTTTCGCGGTTCAGCCTCTTTTTTCCTGAGCAGCGCCAGTTTTTTATCGAGAACAACGATCTGTTCGCTCGTTTCGGATTCAGTCAGATAAGGCCATTTTTCAGCCGAAGAATAGGACTGGAAAATGGCCAGGCCGTACCGATTTTGGGAGGTTTCAGACTGAGCGGAAAGGTCAATCAGAACTGGCGGATCGGGTTCATGAGCATGCAGACCGAAGGTGGCGTTCCGCAGGGCGAACTGTCGCAGAATTTTACCGTTGCGGCCATTCAAAGACGCGTTTTCAAACGGTCTAACATCGGTCTGATATTCGTAAACAAACAAGCGTTTGATGATTTCAGCCCGCAATGGACGGATTACAACCGCTTAGTGGGTTTGGATTTCGACCTCAATTCCGCCAACGGCAAGTGGCAAGGAAAGGCGTTCTATCATCATTCTTTCTCACCTGGCGACAAAGCATTTGTGGGTGCCAACGCCACTTGGCTCATGTACAATTCGGCCAATGTAACGGCTCATTGGAATCATGAGTATGTCAATGAGAATTACAACGCGGAGGTCGGCTTTGTGCCGCGCCTGTCTCGCTTCAATCCGGAAACGGGGCAGACCGAGAAACGAACCTTTTGGCGTTTGGAGCCCAGTGTGGAGCACCGCTTTTACCCTAAGAATGGAAGCGTAGTGAATTACCATGCTCCTGGTGTTTATTACGATGGCTATTTTGATGAGAATTGGGGCGAAACCGACCGTCAGGTGCAGTTTTTCTACAAGGTCAAATTCACGAACACCTCTTATCTGGAGGTGAATTACAACGAGTGGTTCACCAAGCTGTTTTTCAATACGGATGTGACCTTTACCGATCAGACAGCAATTTCAAAAGGAGGTTACGATTATCGTTCGGGCCGCATCTTCTACAAGACAGATGTCCGTAAGCGTTTCAATGCCTCGGCATCGGTCGAGTACGGTTCTTATTTCTCTGGAGAGAAGCTTACATCACAAACGATACTGAATTACCGCGCACAACCGTGGGGAATTTTCGCCATTCAGTATGATCAGAATGAGATATGGCTACCGAATGGCCGAAGAGCCAGTTTGCATCTTGTAGGCCCCAAGTTTGAGTTCTCTTTCACGAGAAGCGTTTTTCTCACCACCTTCTTCCAATACAATACGCAGCAGAATAATTTCAACATCAATGCGCGGTTCCAGTGGCGCTTCAAACCCATGTCTGACCTATACTTGGTTTACACCGATAATTACGACCAAACACTTTCCGTGAAGAACAGAGCTGTGGTGCTGAAGTTGATTTGGTGGATCACATTGTAGTTACCGGTCTAACGTCATTACGAGGGAAGAATGACCGAAGTAATCTTATTTGGGCAAGAGATTGCTTCTTTGCAATCGCAATGACGGATTGAATCAAATGTTTCTGACTTTCCGAATATGCTTGGCCAGCGTTGATTTGAGCTGAAGCTTCAGAATGGCGCCCATATTATCAAGGTCAAGGAAATGATCGTTAGAATGATGCTTGGCCAGATCTTCGCGTAGCTGTTTCACCTTTT
Organism: Flavobacteriales bacterium; assembly: GCA_018402015.1. Taxonomy (GTDB): domain Bacteria; phylum Bacteroidota; class Bacteroidia; order UBA10329; family UBA10329; genus UBA10329. The sequence continues at coordinate 50,901 of JAGYJL010000006.1, forward strand.
CGGGCGTGGAAATGTTGTCCTCTTCCATGCAATCAATCAGGTCTTTTACGCGATAGCGCGATGCGATCAACCTTCTCGCGATCAATGAGCGTTCCTCGGCCTGATATTGTTTCACTGTTTTCTCATTGATCAACTGCATTCCCAATTCCACCAACGGAAAATTCTCTTTGAAAAACTGCGGTAGGTAAAGGTTCTTGCGGCCTTCGTAGCACTGTTGGTCAAAATCAATGGCGCGGATGCGGTACTGCACGTCATCGAAATCGGGAGTGATGTCAAGTACATAATTGTAACTGCGCATATCGCCCAAAAGCCGCACAAAACAGCGCTCGTTGAACTTTACAAACTCCTTTGCTAAACGGACTTTATTGGTCTGTTTGGTATTCATGATGGTGTTGATGAACATATCGCCCGGAATGCCTGCAATGTGTTCCTCGATCAGTGTATTGCCATCTACATAATAACTGATGCGGTTAGGCGAGAGGAGGTGTTCCAATTCCAATCCATAAACCCGCGATGCATCAGCCGTTTTGATGTAGAAATAGTCGTAGTTGTCGTTGAATTTGTTGATGATCCGGATGCGGAACGGGTTCGAATTCCCGAACGAGCAATAATCAATGCGTTCCACATCCAAATGTTCCTGAGAGCTGAAATCACCCTCGTTCTTCAGCATTACATAGATGTAGGTCAATGATCGGTAAAGCGCTTCGGTGCGCTTCGGTTCGTAGAAAACCGTTTCCCACAGCGTATCCCTTCCTTTCTTATCTAACAGTGGCGTGGCCAACTGATGCTCCAAAAGATCATCGTACACCAAGCCGAATTTCATTTCGCGGCCTTCCGACTTCAAGTACTTCCTCAGCGAAGGAATAATAGGAATGAAGTGTTTCTTTTTAGAGATATGGTTGCTCACAGTCCGTAAGATATGCGGATAACGGGAATGAAATAGAAATTCAGTTCGTTGCCAGAACGAAATGCAGTAGACTCAGCAGCTTCGAAACGGGAAGACAGCGTTTGGCCAATCCCGAAATTCGCATCCAGCGATAGCGCAAAGTGTTTGCCTAAAAGCGCTTCTACTCCAAAACCCACTTTATAGAATAGGGCTGTTTTCTCGCTATTGTTGGTCCATTTGTAGTTGTAATGCACACCAACGGGAAAATAGAGTAGGGTAGCATTCTGGTTTTTGAACGGGTACAATCGGTAATCTACTCCCAATCCAACATCTTGCTGCCGTGCCAGCGCATCCAACCTTCCGTAAAAGGGTGTAAACCCGAACCAATGCTGATGGTAGCGGAATGAATAATGAGGAGAAATGAAGTAGCTGAAATTAGAATTGAAACCTGTAATGGCAAAGCCTACGCCAACGCGGTGTTCGACCTGTTGGTTGAATTGAATTTCTTCTTCAGCAACCTGACCAAGAGCAAGATTGGAGCAAAGAAGAAAACTACATATCGAGATTATCCAGCAGCGCATTGTCCACGAAGTTAGGCAAAGTCACCTTCAGATTTGGCTCGGCTTCCATGGCACGTTTAATGGCGAAAACAGCACCTTCATTCCTTGCCCAACTTCGCCTTGAGATTCCGTTGTTCACATCCCAATGAAGCATCATTTTCAATCTGCGGTCGGCATCTTCAGAGCCGTCCAAAAGCATACCGAAACCACCGTTTATTACTTCGCCCCAACCAACACCGCCTCCATTGTGTAGGCTGATCCAAGTTGCTCCGCGAAACGCATCGCCCACAAAATTCTGCACGGCCATATCGGCCGTGAACTGCGAGCCATCGTAGATGTTGGAAGTCTCTCGGTAAGGCGAATCCGTTCCGGAAACATCATGATGGTCGCGACCCAGAACAACAGGTCCGATCTTCCCCTCTTTGATGGCTTTATTAAAAGCTGCCGCAATCTTCATTCTTCCTTCAGCATCGGCATAAAGGATTCGGGCCTGCGACCCGACCACGAGTTTATTCTGTTGCGCTTCGCGAACCCAAAGCAGATTGTCTTGAAGTTGTCCTCGAATTTCTGATGGTGCATTCAAGAGCATTTCTTCAATCACCTGAGCGGCAATGGTGTCAGTGGTCTGTAGATCTTCTTCTTTGCCAGAAGCACAGACCCAGCGGAACGGCCCAAAACCGTAATCGAAACAAATCGGGCCAATAATATCTTGCACATAGCTTGAGTAGATGAAATTTCCATCTTCCTTCAGAATATCCGCGCCAGCACGACTGCTTTCCAACAAGAAGGCATTTCCATAATCGAAGAAATACATTCCGTTTTCTGCCAATTTATTGATGGCTGAAACCTGCCTGCGTAGTGTTTCCTGAACACGGGTTTTGAAAGCTTCAGGATCACTGGCCATCAAGGTATTGCTTTCCTCATAACTCAATCCAACGGGATAATAACCACCCGCCCAAGGATTGTGTAATGAAGTTTGGTCGGAACCTAGATCGACTTTGATATTCCGTTCGGCCAATCGTTCCCATAGGTCAACCACGTTGCCAACGAAAGCAATGCTTCGGGCTTTTTTATCTGCTTGAAATACGAGTGCTGTTTCAATGCACAGATCCACATCGTGAATCAACTCATCTACCCAACCTTGCGAGTGCCTTTTTTTTGCCGCTACTGGATTGATCTCCGCACAAATGGTAACTACTCCAGCAATATTTCCAGCCTTTGGTTGCGCGCCACTCATGCCGCCAAGTCCAGAAGTCACAAACAATGGAACGCGGTCTTCTGCGCCAATCTTGCGTTTGGCATTCAGAACGGTTATGGTGGTTCCGTGTACAATTCCTTGCGGACCGATATACATATACGAACCAGCCGTCATCTGCCCGTATTGCGTAACTCCTAAAGCATTGAATTTCTCCCAATCGTCAGGCTTGCTATAATTCGGAATCATCATGCCGTTGGTAACCACAACTCTTGGTGCGTCCTTGTGGCTGGGAAATAACCCCATCGGATGACCGCTGTACATGGCCAATGTTTGCTCTTCGGTCATTTCCGATAGGTACTTCATGGTCAAACGGTACTGCGCCCAATTCTGGAAAACAGCACCGTTTCCACCGTAGGTGATCAATTCTTGCGGATGCTGCGCCACGGCCGGATCTAAGTTGTTCTGAATCATCAGCATAATGGCAGCGGCTTGCTGACATTTGGCCGGATATTCAGAAATAGGTCGCGCAACCATTTCATATGAGGGCATGAAACGGTACATGTAAATGCGGCCGTAAGCGTTCAGTTCTTCTCGGAATTCTTCAATGAGTTCGGCATGCCATTCTTGTGGAAAATAGCGCAGTGCGTTACGTAACGCCAATTTTTTCTCTTCGGTATTGAGAATTTCTTTTCGGTTGGGAGCGTGACTGAGTTTCGGATCGCGCGCGTTCTTTGGCGGTAATTGGGCTGGTATGCCTTCGGCCACCTTTGCTCTGAAGTCCATCAATGCGTTAAAGTTTCACGGTTTAAGGTTCAAAGATGAGGAATCATCTCATCTTCAAATAATGAGACGGACCTTACTTTTTCTCAATTCGCCCCGATTTCTTATTGAAACCATACGGGCAATGCTTGCAGCTGTTCTTGCAGCAATAACCTCTTTTCAGAAGATATTTTTCTGTAAACACGATGTACCCTTCTTTCGAGTAATAGAAGTCATCTGGTTCCAAGCTTGGTCTACCGAAATAATCGTCCACTTCGTTCACGTTTGCAAGGTAAACAACAATGATGGCGAAGAGTTGCAATTCATTTACTTTGAAGTGATGATTCCTACAAACGAACAGCAATTTTCTCTAGCTACAGTTCAAGAAGTCAGCGATTTTGCGCTTGTAGAAAGCGGAATTCGTTTGCTTATCAAACGCGATGACCTGATCCATGAGCATATCAGCGGCAACAAGTGGCGTAAATTGAAATACAATCTTTCGGAAGCTGTTCAGCAGAATCATCACACACTTCTAACCTTTGGCGGAACTTACAGCAATCACATTGCAGCAACAGCATTTGCAGCTGAGAAAGCAGGTTTTTCAAGTATTGGGGTTATTCGGGGAGAAGATGATGCTAGCAATCCGACAATGAAATTCGCTCGCGAACATGGAATGCAATTGTATTTCGTTTCACGAGAAGATTATCGCAAGAAAAACGATGACGATTTCATTAACGGGTTGGAAGAAAAATTCGGACGATTTTTTCTGATTCCAGAAGGAGGAGCAAACGGTTTGGGCGTTCGAGGTTGTGCCGAGATTCTGCCAGAAATTAAAGAAGATTTTGACGTGGTCTGCAGCGTAGCTGGAACAGGAACCACACTCGCGGGATTGTCCATTTCGCTGAGAGAGAACCAAAAATTGCTTGGCTTTCCTGCATTGAAAGGGGCTGATTTCCTTTCGGGAGAGATAGAAAGATTGATGGGAGAATCGGGATTGAGGCCACCGTCAACCATCAACCATCAACTGATAACAGATTACCACTTTGGTGGTTATGCCAAGATGAAGCCTGATCTGCTTGAATTCATCCAAGGATTTACCGAGCGCACGGGCATTCCGCTCGACCCGATCTATACCGGAAAAATGATGTTCGGTATTTACGACCTGATCAGAAATGGATTCTTCCCGAAACGAACGGTCATTCTGGCCATTCACTCAGGAGGCCTTCAGGGTTGGCTAGGTATGAAGCATAGGAACTTGGTCTGATCAACACAGTTGTGTGCAAAACATAGGTCTGATTTAAACGTTAACCACAACGTGGCATCTAATTTTGAGCACATGCGCGGCTTTCTGTCATATCTATTCATTGCCATCCAATTTGTGGCGGCTGCACAAAGCAGTAATCGACCCGGTGAGAAACTTACCAGACAGGATTACATTGAAATGTACGCACCGTTTGCCGTTCAGGAAATGCTGATAAGTGGCGTTCCGGCCAGCATTACTTTGGCTCAAGGCATTCTTGAAAGTGGCGATGGAAACAGCACGCTTGCGCGAGAGGCAAAGAATCATTTCGGCATCAAATGCCATGGTATGTGGGAAGGCAAGAAATATCATATGGACGATGATGCCAAGGGCGAGTGTTTCAGGGTTTACGAAACGGTTTTTGATAGCTATCGCGATCATTCCGAATTTCTGAGTTCAAGAGACAGATATGCTGAGTTGTTTGAGCTGCGCAGAACAGATTACAAAGGTTGGGCGCACGGGCTCAAGAAGGCAGGTTATGCTACCAATCCGAAGTATCCGCAACTGCTGATCAAGATCATTGAGGAGAATGACCTCTCCAAATTCGATCGGATGAAATCGCCACCGAAAGGAAAGTTGCCGGTGCAACAAGAGCAAAAACCGGTTAAAGGAAAAGACAAGCCCAACTCATCCATACCGAATGAAGCCATTGTATCAACACAACAACGGCAAATGTACCTGCGCAACGATGTGCGATATGTTCGGGTTCAGGAAGGCGATACATACAAATCGCTAGAGCGGATGTTGCAGGTACGCGAATGGCAAGTATTGAACTATAACGATAAGGCCAAGGGGTCGCCATTGGTGCCAGGAGAGATCATTTACTTGCAACCCAAGCGTAACAAGAACACCCAAAAGGACTACCATTTTGTTGCCGAAGGAGAAACCTTACGATGGATATCGCAAGAGTACGGTGTAAAAATTAAGAGCCTCTACAAGTACAACGAACTGAATCTTGGTGAAGAACCAGCCGTTGGCAAGAAAGTTTGGCTTAGAAAGCGCAAACGCAGCGACTACTGATCAGACGCCCGTGTAGTTGAAGGGCGTTATAGTGCGCATCTCTGCCTTTACCGAATCTGACACATTTAACGAGTCTATGAATTCAAGCATAGCTTTCTCATCCAACTTGGCATTCGTTCTGCTGAATGCTTTTAACGCTTCATACGGTTTGGGATAACCCTCTCTTCTCAGAATGGTCTGAATGGCCTCCGCCACCACAACCCAGTTGTTCTGCAGTTCTGTACGAATGTTGTCCTCATTGATCAATAGCTTATCCAAACCACGAAGCGTAGAACGGAAAGCAATGAGTGTGTATCCTAAGGGCACTCCAATGTTTCTAAGAACCGTGCTATCTGTGAGGTCGCGCTGCAAACGAGAAACAGGAAGCTTCTCTGCCAAATGACCGAAAAGCGCATTTGCAAGTCCGATGTTTCCTTCAGAATTCTCAAAATCGATCGGGTTTACCTTATGTGGCATGGCCGAAGACCCGACTTCGCCCTCTTTTATCCGCTGCTTGAAAAGATCGTTAGAAACATAGGTCCAAACGTCACGGTCCAGGTCGAGAATGATTGTATTTATTCTTCGCAATGCATCGCACCACGCAGCAATATTATCGTAATGCTCAATCTGTGTGGTGGTCTGCGAACGGTCCAGGCCAAGTGTTTCATTCACGAACCTGTTTCCGAAATCCACCCAACTCAATTGAGGGTACGCAACTTGATGTGCGTTGAAATTTCCCGTAGCTCCACCGAATTTTGCCGAGAATGGAACAGCTAGCAATTGCTTTTTCTGTGCTTCCAATCGCTCTACAAAAACATAAACTTCCTTTCCCATTCTGGTTGGAGAAGCTGGCTGACCGTGCGTTCTGGCCAACAACGGAATATCCTTCCATTCTGTGGCCAAGGAATTCAGTTTAGCTATCAACTCATTCAAAAGCGGAAGATACACCTGCTCTGTAGCCTCTTTCATCATCAGAGGCGTAGCCGTGTTGTTTATGTCCTGGCTGGTCAATCCGAAATGCACGAACTCCATTTGGTTGCCAATACCAAGCGTTTCCATTTTTTCTTTGATGAGATATTCCACCGCTTTCACATCGTGATTGGTGGTTTTCTCAATTTCCTTTACACGCTGTGTGTCAGTTTCAGAGATCTCGGAATAGATTTTTCTGAGCGTTGGAAAAAGAGATTTGTCAAAACCTTGCAACTGAGGTAAAGGCAGTTCGCAAAGTTGAATGAAGTACTCTATTTCTACACGCACACGGTAGCGTATCAGCGCAGCTTCGGAGAAAAATTCAGAAAGAGATTCGGTATGTCGTCTGTAGCGTCCGTCTATTGGAGAAACGGCCGTAAGAACATTCAGTTCCATAGGTTGTTGCTTAAGGCGCGAATTTAGCGATTTTTGAGCCGCAACTTTTTCCGTTTGGAATACCCAATAAAGATATCTGCTGTATCCTATTCGAATACTGTTCCATTCATTTATGGGCTTCGTAATCATGCTATTATCAAACAGATCGACCTATCGCTTGATAATCCTGCAGATTGTGCTTCAAAGTTGTTGAATAAAGAAGTGGATCTTGGTCTGGTTCCCGTAGCCATTATCCCTCAATTACTGGACCCACATATCGTATCTGATTTTTGCATAGGTGCCGATGGTGCGGTTGAAACCGTTTGTCTTTTCAGCGATGTTCCTTTGAATGAGATACAGGAAGTGCTGTTGGATTATCAGTCCAGAACCTCGGTGCAATTGGTCCGATACTTGGCCGAGAACAGTTGGCATATCTCCCCAAAATGGACAAGCGCAAGTGCCGATTTTATCCAAGAAATTGGAGGAACAACTGCTGGGGTTGTTATTGGCGATCGGGCTTTCGACCTTTTGCAGAAACATCGTTACGTTATTGATCTATCGGAAGAATGGAAGAAGCACACAGGGCTTCCGTTCGTGTTTGCGTGCTGGGTAAGTAGAAGGGAATTATCACCGGATTTCGTCTCGGAATTTAACCGAGCGTTGAGTTCCGGTCTGGAAAATCGGGAAAAAGCTGTTGCAGAATCTGGAGTTTCCTCTGCTCACGATCTGGTACGATATGTGCAAAATGTGATCAGCTATGATCTAGATGATAAAAAGCGTCTTGCAATGAAACTTTTTCTCGACTGGATGAGTAAGTCAGGGTAGGCTGTTGAAATCATCCTTCAGCGATAGACTTTTGCAGTAATCCGAATACGTAATTTAGACACAAACGAACTTATAAATGAGAACGATAATTCTTCTGTCAGCCATTATTCTGTACGTTTTTGGTACTCAAAACACCGCTTCGGCACAATTGCTTGGTGGCCCAGATAAGATCAAAATGATGCAGGCAAAGGCCAGCATGACAGAGGAAGACTATAATGGAGCACTTCGTATTTACAGAGCGCTTTATACGGAGCACGGAACAGACGGAATGCTGAACTATCGAATGGCAGAATGCTATTTGGCACTGAAACAAGGTCAGGATGCATTGGCTTACTTACAGAAGGCGAAAGAAGCCGACCCTGCAATTGATAAGGAATTGGAATACAACACTGCTTTGGCATACCGAATGATTGCCGATCAGGAAAATGCGATCGTACATCTGAATGCATATTTGGCAAACGACAAGCTGGCCAAGTTTGATAAGGAGAAAGCCGAAACGCTGAAAGCAAAGTGCGAAGCCACAATTAAAATGATGTCGGAGCCTGTTGATGTGGTGATCACTTCGGCCGGAGCGGGAATCAATACGGACGATAATCACGAGTATCATCCTTCAGTAACAGCAGATGGTAAGATCATGGTTTTTACATCGCGTAGATCGGATACCGAAGGTGGAAAACGCTACGATGGAGATGATGATTGGTACGAGGATGTTTACATCAGCTACTGGAGCGATAGTTTGAAAGGATGGGCCCCTGCGGTTCCAATTCCTGGAGCTATCAACACAGAAGGACATGATGCCAACTTGAGCATTTCGCCCGATGGTAGACAACTCTTTACGTTCCGAAATCAGAATGCGGGAGACATTTTCGTGTCAAAGACAAGAATGAATAAGAATGCATCAGAAGCTGTTGCAGATGGGTCTCCAGATGCAGCTAGATTGATAAGCCTTAACCGTTGGTCCAAAGCCTATTCGTTGGGAGCCAACGTTAACAGCGGTTATTTCGATAGTAATGCTTCCGTGTCTGCAGATGGTAAGTACATCTACTTCATATCAGAAAGACCGAAAGGAAAAGGCAACGGAGATATTTGGATGTCTCGAGCTGTTTCTACCACCAAATGGGAATCTGCTGAGAACATAAAAGAGTTGAATTCCATTGAAGACGAAAAAAGTGTTTTTATCGCTTCTGATGGCAAAACGGTTTTCTTTAGCAGTAAAGGGCACAGCAACATGGGCGGCTACGACATTTTCATGTCTGTAAGGGGCGAAGATGGAGTTTGGAGCGAGCCTAAGAATTTGGGTTATCCGATAAACACACCAGGAGACGAGGTTGATTTTACCTTAACGGCCGATGGAAAAACAGCTTACTACAGCACCAAGTCTTCTGCCAACGGTAAGTTCGATATTATGATGATCGACCTGAGTAAGTATCCGCTCATTTCGGCAACAGCGCCAAAGTGATCGTAGCGGTCTGCCAGTAAATTACTGGTAGTTCGTTTCGTCCGAAACTTTCTCCAACTCGCTTTTTTCTAAAAGGCTATCCAAAAACTTTTCGAACGCTCTTAGATTATCTGGTGGGTTTCTCCTGTTGATCACCGTCTTTTTTACACCGTTCAGATTCACTTCCGTGATGCACGAAGGAAAATCGGTTATGGGTGTTGGGTAGAGGCTATCAAGCCCATAGTAATCGTATTCAGCAATATTCTTCTTAATGTCAAGAACGTCTTCTTCGCTAAGCAGTGCCTTGTAGGTTCCTATATTGTCAACAAACCTTCTTCCGATGTACACAACTTCACCATTATCCATGAACGTTGCTTTGTACATCGGACACTGCCCGTAGCAGGCGGTGCGCTGTATGGTTGCCAACATTTGAGGTTCAGTTTGCATAGCAGATTCTGTGTTTGAAGATGCGGAAGCAGTGGTTGTTTCTTTACTGCTTTTGCAACTGAAGATCGATAGGCTAAGAGCGCAGATCAATGCGAGCGGAAGTACGTGTTTCATTTTATTTCGATTTGAATGGAACAACACAAAAACCCGACCAAGAGAATTACTTCTTCTTTGGCGGTTGGTAGCCACGTTCTTTGGCCATGTCTTCCAAACGTTTTTGAAAACCCGATTTCTTCTGTGGCTTTTTCTTGTTCTCCTGCAGCTTGGCATGGATAGCATCGTCATCCACCAATTTTTGGAAAGCGAAGTTCTGAGCAAACGTTACCACGTTGGCCAAGAAATAGTAGTAACTAAGACCAGAAGCATAGTTGTTGAACCAACCTAACATCATTACCGGCATGAGGTACATCATCCATTTCATCTGCTCCATTTGTGGAGAGCCAGCCTGCATACTCATGTTCAATCGGGTGTAGAACACGGTAGAAATGGTCATCAGTAAGGTGAAAAGACTGACGTGATCACCATAAAACGGAATTTCAAACGGAAGATCCAGAATGCTATCGTAACTACTTAGATCGTCTGCCCAAAGGAAAGCCTCTTGACGTAATTCGATTGAAGCAGGGAAGAAGTGGAACAATGCAATCAAGATCGGCATTTGAAACAGCATAGGAAGACATCCTCCCAGCGGGTTAACACCTGCTTTGCTATACAATGCCATGGTGGCCTGTTGTTTGGCCATTGGGTCATCTTTTCCTTCAAACTTCTTATTGATCTCATCGATCTCAGGTTTTAAAACCCGCATTTTAGCAGTGCTCATATATGCCTTGTAGGTAAAAGGCATGAGACCCATTTTTATGAGAAGCGTAAGGATAAGAATGATGATTCCGTAGCCGAGACCAGTGTCTTTAAGTAGGTTGAACACCGGAATAACCATGAACTTATTCACCCAGCCAAAAATGCCCCAACCCAACGGAATCATTTCTTCAAGACCAAGGTCGAACGACTTAAGCGTGCTATAGTGATTAGGACCGTAGTAGAACTGTAGCTCTACCTTCTCCACATCGCGATGACCGTAAGGAATCGTCAATTTTGCCTCACAGGTTTTTACAATAGAATCTGAGGTCTCATCATGTATGGTTTTCAGATCGGTTGAAGCTTCCCAGCCATCTTTTGCAATAAGTACTGTGCTGAAGAACTGCTGTTTGAAAGCAACCCATTGTAGGTCGGTGGTAATCTCTTCTTCCTCATCGCTGCGTTCAGAGATATTGTCTACCTCATCATCGCTAAAACGATAGTAGATGGTAGAATTGTCTCGCTCGTTCTGCAGACTCTTTTCCTGATGCGGTAGGTCGTTCTTCCAATGCAGATCTAGTCGAGTAGTGTTGCGCTCGATCACATTGCCCATTCCAACAAGATTAATGTCGAAATCGACCATGTAGGAATTGCCCGATAGTGTATACACGTACTCCAAATATTGGCCAGCTCCGGCAGATAGCCTCATGGTCAGACTTTTTTGCGCATCGCCTGTTACCGAAAACCCTGTTTGCATCGGTTCGAAATACAGGTCCTGGGTAGATACCGGTCTGTTCTTCGTGTAGAAATCCAACGAGAATCTGTTCTGGTCTCCTCTGAAAAGCTCCAGCGGCAACGAATCGGATGTTTGATACTCCTTCAATCTTACCGATAATGGGTGGCCACCTTTCTTGGATATGTTAATGGCCAATAGGTCATTTTCGATGGTTACAATGCCATCTTCGCCAACGGCTGCAGCACCGAAATCACCGTATTGTTCTTTCAATTGCGCAACGGCCAGCGAGTCGTTAGCGTTAACCGCAATGCTGCTTGAATCCACTTGGTTGGTATGTGTTGCCACCGCTTCATCAATGGCTGCTTTATCAAGTTCCTGCAGTTGTGCTTCTACTGTGGCAATCGAATCTTGAATACGTAGGGCTTCCGCACGCTCCTCTTCAGAGGGCATGTTCATGTAGTTGAACCCGATAAAAATGAGTAGGATGAGCGTTAGCCCGATCGCTGAATTCTTGTCCATTCCGACTTTTTAATTGGGCTGCAAAGATAGAAACCTCGCCCGCTTACGGGAATGCGGTTTTTACGCCTTTAGCGATGCAGCAACGAACTTGGCAAAAAGTGGATGCGGCTGTGCAACCGTGCTCTTGTATTCTGGATGAAATTGAACTCCAACAAACCAAGGATGATCTTTCAGTTCCACCATTTCTACAAGGTTGGAATCTGGATTGATGCCGGATGCGATCATGCCTGCGGCTTCGTAATCTTTCAAGAACTTATTATTGAACTCAAACCGATGACGATGGCGCTCCATGATATTGGTTGTGCCGTAAGCAGCATAGCCCTTTGTACCTTTTTTCAATTTACATGGATACGCGCCCAAACGCATGGTGCCTCCTTTCTTGGTCACTTTTTTCTGCTCCTCCATAATGTCGATCACGGGGAACTTGGTCTTCGGGTTCATTTCGGTGCTATTGGCATCTTTCAGCCCAAGAACATTCCTGCCGAATTCTACCACTGCGCATTGCATTCCTAAACAGATGCCAAGGAATGGAATGTTGTTCTCTCGTGCGTACTGTACGGCCAGCACTTTTCCTTCAATACCACGGTCGCCAAAACCTGGCGCCACCAGAATTCCTTTCAGGTCGCGAAGTTTCTGAGCAACGTTTCCTTGTTCAAGATCTTCGCTATGAATCCATTGAACATCTACTCTGCATTCGTTCTCAACACCAGCATGAATGAGCGATTCTGCAATCGATTTGTAAGCGTCTTTCAATTCAACATACTTACCAATTAGGCCGATCTTCACTTCTGCCGTTGGGTTTTTCAGAATCCCCAAAAAGTGTTTCCAATTGGTAAGATCCGGTTCAGATCTGGAAGGAAGCTTCAGTTTGCTGATCACCACCGAGTCTAATTTCTCTTTCAGCATAAGCAGCGGAACGTCATAGATCGACTCGGCATCTAAAGACTCAATTACCGCGTTGGTGGTAACATTACAGAAAAGCGCGATCTTCTTTCGTTGTTCCCGAGGTATTTTCCTGTCAGCTCTACAAACTAGAATATCGGGTTGAAGCCCGCTTTCCAAAAGTGTTTTAACCGAGTGTTGAGTTGGCTTCGTCTTCAATTCTCCAGAAGTGGCCAAATACGGAAGAAGCGTAAGGTGAATAACGAGATGGTTCCCCGCGCCAACTTCCCAATTGAACTGGCGTACTGCTTCTATGTAAGGAAGCGACTCAATGTCGCCCACAGTTCCACCAATTTCGGTGATAACGATGTCATAATTTCCTGTTTCGCCAAGACGTTTGATACGATTCTTGATCTCATCTGTAATGTGAGGAATTACCTGCACCGTCTTTCCCAAGTAAGCACCTTCGCGCTCTTTATTTATTACGGTCTGGTAGATTCTACCTGTGGTAACGTTATTGTCCTGACTGGTAGGAACGCCCAAAAAACGCTCGTAATGACCAAGGTCAAGATCGGTCTCAGCACCGTCATCGGTCACGTAACATTCGCCATGTTCGTATGGGTTAAGCGTGCCCGGATCAACATTGATGTAAGGGTCGAGCTTTTGGATGGTGACCCGGAATCCGCGTGCCTGAAGCAGCGTGGCCAACGAGGCAGAAATGATTCCTTTTCCTAATGAGGATGTTACTCCTCCTGTCACAAAAATGTACTTGGTTCCCGGCATCTGTTTACGTGGTTCTGTAGTTGATGAACGGGAAACAAAACTACGAATATTACTTGCCTCGGTCGGTTGAAAATATGGTTGATTATGAATGATTTTCAACAATCATATGGCTCAAATAGATTCTTAGTTTTAGCCTGCCATGAACCACCAACAATTATTTGAACGCATCAAGAAAAAGCGCAGTTTCCTTTGCGTTGGACTTGATACCGATCTGTCCAAGATCCCACCTCATCTGCTCGCTTATCAAGACCCGATATTTGAGTTCAATAAGCGCATAATTGATGCAACGCACGACCTTTGTGTGGCCTACAAACCCAACATGGCATTCTATGAAAGCCGTTCTTTCGAAGGTTGGTTGTCGTTGGAGAAAACAGCTCAGCATCTTCCGGATGATGTTTTGAAATTGGCAGATGCCAAACGTGGCGATATTGGCAACACGTCCAGAATGTACGCCATGGGCTTCTTTGATAAAATGGGGTTCGATGCTATCACACTATCGCCCTACATGGGTTCAGATAGTGTACTCCCATATCTTCAGTTTGAGAACAAATGGGTAGTGCTGTTGGCACTGACATCCAACGAGGGCGCAGCCGACCTACAATACCTGAAAACGGAGAACGGACTTCTTTTCGAAGAGGTGTTGAAGGTTGCCAAAACCTGGGGCACCATAGATAATACCATGTTTGTTGTTGGCGCAACCAAGGCCAGTATGCTCAAGAAAGTTAGAAAGATCGTTCCAGAGCATTTCCTTTTGGTGCCTGGTGTTGGCGCACAGGGCGGAAGCCTTACCGAAGTGGCAAAAAATGGCCTCACGGATAAATGTGGTCTTTTGGTCAACGCATCACGTAGTATCATTTACGCCAGCAAAGGCGAAGATTTTGCAGAGGCCGCAAGGGCCGAAGCACTGCTCATGCAGCAGCAAATGGAAGTGATATTAGGCGAAGCAGGTCTGCTTGGCTGAAAAATCAAAATTTCTGCATCTTTAGTTCATGTCTTTTATCAAGGAAGAACTGTTGCACCATATCTGGCAGCATCGGCTGTTCAGTCATAATGGTATGGTTACCACAGATCAACAACCCGTAGAAGTTCTGAAGCCCGGTGTGCTGAATACCGATTCGGGTCCAGATTTTAAGAATGCACGTTTGAAGATAAACGGTACCGAATGGGCCGGCAATGTTGAGATACACATCCGCAGTTCCGATTGGTTGAAACACCAACATCAACACGATGGAGCATATGGCAACATTATTCTGCATGTGGTTTTTGAAAACGACCTGCAAAAACCACTGGGTGCGTTTCCTACGCTGGAGTTGAAGCATTTTGTCTCCGATCAGTTGTTGAGGAAATACCAGAACCTCCGTTCCTCTCCAGAGGAAATTCCTTGTGGCAAGCAGTTATTGGATGTGCCAGAACTGGTGCGAAATGCGTGGTTCGATTCGCTCTTGGTGGGAAGACTACAACGGAAATCTACTTGGATGCATACCCTTGTTGATACCAGCGATGGTGATCTGGAACAGGCTTTCATGTGCGTGGTTTTCAGTGCCTTTGGCATGAAGGTGAATGCGGAACCATTTGAACAACTTGCAAAAAGCACATCTTGGAAAACACTGGTCAAACATCAGGACAACCTGTTTCAGTTGGAAGCCATCCTTTTCGGTAATGCAGGATTATTGGAGGCACCAAAGGATGAATATCAGCGCCAGCTTAAAAAGGAATACGATTTCTTGCAGCATAAGTACAGTATACAGCCTCTGAAAAAAGAACAATGGAAGTTTCTGCGCCTGCGGCCCGCCAATTTCCCAACTGTTCGAATTGCGCAATTGGCTGCGCTTTTTCATCGTACCGGAGCATTTTTCCGTTGGTTTTCTGGCCAAACCGATACGGTGCAAATGCAGGATCTGGCCGTTTCAACTTCAGCATACTGGGTAACGCACTACAATTTCGGGAAAGAATCTGCTGCAAAACCCAAGCAGATCGGTGCAACCATGGCTCGTAACATCATCATTAATGCGGTTGCTCCATTCTTATTTGTGTCGGCAGTACGTAACGGAAAACCAGCGTTGCAAGAAACAGCATTCTTGCTGCTGCAACGGCTTGCATCGGAAAAGAACGTGAAGGTAAATGCCTTTGAGCAACACGGTCTGAAAGTTCAGAATGCAGCGGAATCTCAGGCACTGATTGAACTTAGAACCAACTATTGCGACCACAAAAAATGTTTAATTTGCAGCATTGGCGCCAATATTCTGAAACGAGATCAATGAGTTCCGAGGACAAAGACAGGTTTGTATCGTTGTTCGAATTCCAAATTTTTGGAGTTTGTTCTTGGCTAGGCGAAAAACTCGGCATTAAGGCCACAAGCATTCGCATGTATTTCATTTACCTCTCGTTCTTCACATTCGGTTCGCCCATTATTGTTTACCTGGTAAGTTCGTTCATTCTTGAGCACAAGCCCTATTTCAAACCACAGATTCAGCCTAAACGCAAAAGTGTTTGGGATCTATGATGTTACTTTGAGGCCGTGAGAAAACGCGGACAGACCATTTACCTCCCGTTTATTATCATCAGTTTACTACTGATGGTAGGCGTGCTGGGCTTCATGTTCATAGAACGCTACGATTTTTTCGAGGCCGTTTACATGACCGTTATTACCGTAACCACCGTTGGTTTCAATGAGGTGAAGCCACTTAGCTTCCATGGTCGCATTTTTACCGTTTTTCTCATTCTGAGCAGTTTCGGTACATTCGCGTACACCATCACAGAGGTCACCAAATACGTGGTCGATGGCGAGTTCAGAAGGTTACTCTTACACATACGAGTGGATAGATCTATAGGCAAGTTGAAGAATCACACCATACTTTGCGGCTACGGCCGTAATGGAAAGCAGGCGTACCAGACCCTAACGGAAAATGGTGTGCCGTGCGTAGTAGTAGAGAAGGATAAGGAGATCATCTCCGAACTGATGGAGAACGATAAGATCCTTTATGTGGAAGGAGACGCTACACACGATGAAGTGCTTATACGGGCAGGAATCAAAGATGCTCGGGCTTTGATATCGGCCTTGCCTAATGATGCCGATAACCTTTTCGTTGTTCTCACAGCAAGGGTCAACAACCCGAACCTGAAGATCATAAGTAGGGCATCCGAAGATAATTCCGATACCAAACTGCGGCATGCAGGAGTTGATAACGTCATAATGCCAGATAGAGTAGGAGGTGCGCACATGGCGCAATTGGTGGTTAAGCCAGATGTGGTAGAATTCATCGATATGCTCACGGGGCAATCAAGTGTTCATACACATATAGAGGAAATATCCTGCAAGGCGCTGCCCCAATCGTATTTCGGAATGACCATCATGGACTTGAATGTCCGAAAAAAGTGGGGCGCCAATATTATCGGCTTTAAGACAGAAGGTGGAGAGTACGTTTTCAACCCGTCTCCAGATACCCAGATACAGAAAGGGTCGAAACTCTTCGTGCTTGGTACATCTACCGAGATCTCCAATATGAAAAACGATATTACCAGAGCATAGTGAAAAAAATCCTCGTCACAGGCTCTAACGGACTGCTGGGTCAGAAACTGGTTTACAAACTCAAAGCGCGCCCAGATGTGGAGTTGGTAGCAACAGCACGTGGCGCAAATCGATTGCTCGACCAGACCGGTTATACATTCTATCAACTCGATATTGAAAATCGGGAGAATGTGGATGAAGTGATTGACGCGGTAAAACCCGACCACATCATTCACACAGCGGCAATGACACAGGTAGACGATTGCGAGTTGGATCATGCCGCATGCGACAGAGCCAATGTTGATGCCGTTCAATATATGGTCAATGCAGCCGAGCGGAACAACTGTCATTTCGTGCATATCTCCACCGATTTCATTTTCAATGGAGAAGAAGGACCTTATGATGAAGAAGGCGTTGCCGACCCGCTAAGCTATTACGGAAATGCCAAGTGGAAAGGAGAACTCATTGTTCAGCAAAGCAAACTGAAATGGGCCATTCTTAGAACCGTACTGGTTTATGGCATAGTGGATAATATGAGCCGTTCCAATATTGTACTGTGGGCAAAAGGCGCGCTTGAAAAAGGAGAACCCATCAATGTGGTGGACGATCAATTCCGTTCTCCAACGCTGGCAGAAGACCTTGCCGATGGCTGCATTCTGGCGGTAGATAAACAGGCAACAGGCATCTATAACATCTCTGGGAAAGATCAATTATCCATTATCGATCTTGTTCGCACGGTTGCCGACTACTATGGCTTGGATAAAAGCCTCATCAACCCCGTTTCGTCCAAAACCTTGAATCAGCCTGCCAAACGTCCGCCCGTTACAGGCTTCATACTCGATAAGGCCAGACGCGAACTTGGCTACAACCCACACAGCTTTACAGAAGGCATTGCACTAATGGAAAAGCAATTGGCCGAAATGAAACAGTAAGCAGTACTTCCCCGCCCCATCCCGATCAAACCTTTACATTTGTTTTTCACCATCATTTCACAGAAACTTAACACACATCATTCATGAAGAAGCTTCTAGCACTGTTCGTAGCAACCATAACTCCCATGTTCATTTTCGCGCAAGACACCATGGGGCTCGATCAAAAAATAGATCACTACTTCGGAAAAGCTACAGGCTGGTTTGTCGAGATCATCTTCTATCAGATCCCTTTTACAGACGAGATCAAAGTATTCTGGGTGCTGTTTCCATTGATTCTCGGAGCACTTTATTTCACCATCATTTTCAAATTCCCCGGGCTCAGATTATTCGGTGTTGCTGTAAACACCGTTCGGGGTAAGTACGAACATGTGGAAGAGCTCAGATCCGACCTCAATATTGTAGATGGAGACGAACCCGATACCATAAGAATTGAAGGAGCAGATGGAGAAGTGAATCACTTTCAGGCCCTCACCGCAGCATTATCGGCAACGGTCGGCCTCGGAAACATTGCAGGTGTGGCCGTGGCCGTAGCCATCGGAGGTCCAGGAGCTACCTTCTGGATGATCCTTGCCGGATTGCTCGGCATGTCATCCAAGTTTGTAGAATGTACCTTGGGTGTGCGCTTCCGCGAAGTAGATGCAACCGGCCGAGTGTACGGTGGTCCAATGTACTACCTCTCCAAAGGCCTTTCCGCCAAGAACATGGCAGGTCTGGGCAAAGCCTTGGCCGTCATTTTTGCCATCATGTGCGTAGGAGGCTCATTTGGTGGAGGTAACATGTTCCAAGCCAATCAGGCAGCAGAGATCTTCCTTTCATCTGCCGGAATCTCATCGCCATATGGCGGAACCGTATTCGGAATCATCCTCTCCATCTTGGTCGGTATTGTTATCCTAGGTGGAATTCAGCGCATCGCCAAGGTCACAGAAAAGATCGTACCCTTCATGGCCGTGATCTATGTAGGGGCCGCACTCATCATCATATTCATGAATGCCCAGCACATACCAGCGGCCTTCAGCGCCATTTTCAGTGGCGCATTCACAGGGGTCGGTATTGCAGGCGGAGCTATCGGAGTGCTCATACAAGGCTTCCGTAGAGCAGCATTCTCCAACGAGGCAGGCATCGGTTCCGCAGCCATAGCCCACTCCGCAGTAAAGACCAAGCACGCAGCCTCAGAAGGCATCGTGGCCCTGCTCGAACCATTCATCGACACCGTGGTAATCTGCACCATGACCGCCCTCGTCATTGTCATCTATAACATAGAAGGAGCATTCCAATACGGTAATGCAGCAGGCAACGCCATCTTTGCCGATGGAAGCTCCCTTTCCGGAGTAGGACTTACCAACCATATTTTCGATAGCGCCATTCCACACTTCTCCATCGTACTTACCATAGCGGTCGTACTCTTCGCATTCTCCACCATGATCTCTTGGTCATACTACGGAATGCAATCCTGGACCTTCCTCTTCGGCAAGTCAGATCGCAACGAAAAGATCTACAAGATCCTTTTCTGCCTATTCGTAATCGTTGGGGCCGCATCCAAAATGGGCTCCGTACTCGATTTCTCAGACGCAATGATCTTCGCCATGATGGTTCCAAACATGATCGGACTCTTCATCCTGGCACCTTATGTTAAAGAAGAACTCGGCAAGTACCTAGAGGCTATTAAGAATAAGTAACAGTCTGTTGCTGATGTAAGTAGCATTTTATACTTTCCATTTGGAATTCAAATGGATTGGTATGCTTCCTAATTGGTTTAAAGAGTATCTCTCTTTTCATCACGTAGAAAGAAGAGGGGTCATGGCGCTCATCTTCATCCTCATAGCGCTTATCGTATTCAATATCTACCAGCGCGTATTCTGGAAGTCAGATTGGGAACAACTGAAACTACAGTACGGCCCGAGCATCGTAGAATTCCAAGCGAAGCAGCAAGAGGTGCAAACCCACGAAAAGGAAGCACGCCAGCCGTGGCTCCCAACCGAAGTAAACTACTTCAATTTCAACCCCAATAAGCTCGATAGTGCTGGCTGGGTAAACCTTGGATTCAGTCCCAAGCAGACGGCCGCCATCATTCGCTACAGAAATGCTGGCGCAGTTTTCAGAAAACCCGAAGACATAAAAAAGCTGTTTGTGGTAGACGAGCAGAAATACCAAGAACTGAAGCCGTTTATTAGAATAGAACCCATTCCAGAAGCAGAACCAAAGCCACACAGATACGAGCAAACACCAAAGCCAAAGTTTCAACCCGTATTACTAGAGTTGAACACGGCCGATACCGCACAATTGCAAAAACTATACGGCATCGGACCATCGTATGCTAAACGTATCGTCAAGTACCGCGAGCTATTGGGTGGCTATTTTTCAAAAGAGCAACTTCTAGAAGTTTACGGAATGGATTCGGCCCGATACCTACCCATCGTAGATAATCTTCTGGTTGATACCACTTTCAGAACACGCCTCAACATTAACATGGCAGACATCAAAGAACTCATGCGCCACCCTTACATAGACAAGAACGTGGCCGTGCCATCACCAACTACCAACATGGAAATTCATCCTCGGAAAAGTTCACCTGTCGTTCCACTTCGACCACCGTCAAAACACCGGGATCCAAACAAAAAATTCCCCAATGCTTTTCTACTCCTGCCTGGTCCCTCAATCAATCTTCCCTGCTCCCATTCGCCTGTACTGAGCCGGTGGCGGTCTCTTGGTCATCAATAAATATCTTTGCCGACACTAACGAACTATTCTAATCTTTACCTTTCTTTCTCTTAGCATCTCAGGACATTTGTTCAAGACCCATTTGGGCGGCTTGTCTGAAGTGTCGTTTCATGGTGTTTTTAAAAAGGGCTGTTAAAAAGATTTATTCTTTCATTCAATAAACAAGTGCTTTTGCTCGTTTCATCCATTACTATCGTCGAATGTTCATGATACCCAAATGAACCATCATCACGTGCATCATCCTTCCTTATCCTTATTCTAACGTCTAAGACCATCTATAGGAAGAGTCCAAATTCCCAATCCTGCCTCGCATTTTTTCGCCTGCCTCTAAATTTATTTTGAAGGGACCACTGTTTTACATGGAAAAGATAATTTCTTGGGTATAACTGTATCCAGATTATCATCAATCAACTCATCTCAGTTGATAATTCACGTCCTACAATCAAAAACATGATGCTCGCCGTTTGAACCAACACTGCCCAATAATTGTCTTTCATCGACTCAACGCATCAATCCCGCCTCTCATGCGCCTGAATGAAAATGGGCCTATCGATTTCAATACTCATCAATGGACACAACGTTTCTATTTTAAATGCCACCGGACATCTCCTTCGCCAATGGACTGTGACTTACCTATAAACTGAAAAGGTGGGCGACTGTAATTGCCTTTTCAATTAAAGTGGAAATGGTTCACCTTGCTCGAATGTGATTGAACCTTATCAAGTTGTCGCTTCAACGAGATGTCCACCTTTTCATCCCTTGTCAATACTGCTCCTCGTAATGGATAAGGTCAAATCTCCGGTTTAAATTATTATGAAAAGGTTTATCATGATTCCCTGTTTTCAAGACCAATTCTTACCATATTATGTTGCAACAAAGGGTTTCTTTTTCCCGTCATCAATCTCATTCAATTCTGGGTTCATCTTTTTATTTTTCTTCTCTATCGATTTGAATCTTCAATGGACTAATCTAATCCAATTAACCTAACTCCGTTGAAGAAAACATCCACCAGATACTCCATCAATCTTTTTTAAATCATTTCGTCTAGTAATCGCCTAACGTATGGAATATGTTCACAAAAAGAAAATCGACGGATGCTTGGAGTTAAACCAATGGTGACTATAACCCCAAGGACAGCTTGATCATCATTTCATGAAATCCCTGATTGAACATTCATATATTCTCACAACCGTCGTTCCTCATTTCTCATCACATTTTAAACAAAACAATCTCAAATTCCAAATTTACCAGTTTACATTTATTCCGTTTCTCAATCTAGCCCCCATCTCACCAGATAATCTCTCCCTCGTCAATTTCATGCGTTTATAGGATAGGAACCATGTTCGGATAATCCTCCTTTGACCGGATTTAGAAATTTGCTTTAGAATGTTTTTATTCCAAATTTTTGTTCACAATCTCTCTCAATAAGTTCAGTCAAAGAACATCACAAAGCTTCAATCACCTATGTACGATAATCCGTTTCTCTTATTAACCGGTTTTCGTCCTTTGGACTTCTATCATTGATTGATCCCATCGAATTTTGTAGCGAAAAATTTTGTCAACCCACAGGATTCATCATTCTCCACTTTAGATTCATTCTCATCTTGGATTTCTTCCTCCCATCTTTACTCAAACTCAATTCCTTCAGCCCAGACTTGTCAAACTCCTTTGTCACACCATAACGTTTTTCGGATGCTTCTCCTTCTTCCAGATTGAATTTTCATCTTTTCAGATGTTGACATCAATTTTACTTTTTATCATCTTGTCTTCTTTTTAATTCCTAAAACCCACTCTCGGTTTTATCGTCTTAAGCATGTAAGAAGCTAACGCGATCATTCCTCCAAGTCTGATACCACCCACATCGGTTCGTTTCAGTTATCGCGTCCATCCTAAGGCTGCCGTTTTCTGCCCCCTCTCAAGTCTTTTCAGCACTGTACCAATCAAGCTTAAAATAAAAATTCACAATGCTCCATGTCTCGTTCCATTCCATCGCTGGTCGTATCACAATCTAATTCCTCTCCCCGTCTTCAAGAGGTCGTTTGTTTTTAATTATCGCCTTGCTACAAACGTTCCATAGATTATCATACAAAAACCATGTTAGCCAGCATGTTGGTCAAGATCATGTTCCTATATTATCCACCCATTTAGTTACATCTTTCGTGGTTGTGCATTTCATTTTTGACATCTTGGTCTTCGTGGAACCACTTGTAGTAGTTCTCTTAAATTTTCAAGCTGTGCTTTTCATAACCATTATATCATCAATGGGTCTTATTGAAGCCGTTGTCTTCAAATCAAATCAATGAACTCCTTTTTAATCCATCAATATTTACAACAAAGCCACTTATTCGCTCGTTTGAAAGTTCAATGGTTTTACTTTCAACTTGCTGAAAATGGTCGTCTCCGCAATTCAAAACTGAACAAACAATCGACAGCCCAGATTATTCCAATTTTTAGAACACTTATTCTCTTGTCCGCCTCATAGGTTCTTTGCCCTAAGATCGTTTTTTCTTGTCTTGTAATCTCATCATCTGTAATATCATCATTCATAATCATATTGGGCAGCCAGGTTTTGGTGTCTCACATTCACCCGTCAAGCGTACTCATATAAATGTTGCGCGGTTGCTATTTCACTTCTTGCTCCCCATCTGAATCTTTTTGTTCTGCTCTTTTCTTGTCCACCACATGCAATGCTCGTCAATGGGATCTCCGAGTATTCTTGCCTATCATGGCCCATCTAACCTCTGTTCCAAACTGAAATCATACCCCGGGTTCGTGCCATCCTCAATGTCAAGAAGCTAAACATCTCTCCCCTTAACCCATTGTCAATCGTGTCCGCGTTTCTGCGTGTATCTTGTTTCACTTTTAATGGTGCTGATGAACTCCTTCTCGTCGTCTTAAAAGAATGGGCTCGTCATCAGGCGTTTTATGGTCTTTTTGGGGAATAACATCCTTTCATCGAACACGTTTCTTTCAAACCTGTTGTAATGCAATTGCGGAACATGGTTAACTCTCAAACCAGATCTGTATATCAAGGTTCTTACTGACCTTTCCTGCCTTGATGTGGCATCCTCTCTCTTGGTTTTCGTCATATTCTACAGTAATTCAACCCTATATTGTTTCCGTTTGAAAACTTCCCCGTCCTTCTATCGGCCCAATCCCAAATCCCAAATCCAAATCCAAATCCCAAATCGTCCAATCGTAAATCGTCATCATCAAATCATCCCTCATCAATCGGAAAAAACCCAACTGGAAAAATACCCATTCAAATTCTAACTCCATTCCTAATTACCTCATCGATCAGAACACCACCTTTAACCCTCTTGTACTGTTAAATTCTCTCAACCATCATCCAATTCTCTTTCAAAATTCCCCCTTCTTTGCTGCTGCGAATGGCCGTCACTTTGTAGCCATCTTCGTAATAATCTTAAGTCACAAGCACCTTGACCGTGAAGTAACATCTCTTATTATCTACTCATTCGCGCATAATTCCCCTTCAAAGACAAATTGGTTATGGCCCTCTCTTACTCCTTTTTGTTTCGTTTCCTGCATCGTTATCACATCCATTATCCCCAGTTACAGTTGCCCAACTGCTCTCCACTACATTTCAGTACACTGAACTTGTTTTTTTATTGGTTTTAAAGATTAGCATATTTTCTTAAATCTTTAATCTCTGTTTCATCAGTTTTATCTCCGTTCCTTTCAACCCACGGTCAAATAATGCACCCCCCAACATACCTTTACTAACGAGGGTATTTGGGCACTGTAAGACTCGTGCTGGGACTCATTTTGGCACTGCAACCTCGTGGACACTACTGAAGACTCGATTTGGGCACTGCAACTCGATTTGCACTGTAAGATGAAGTGTAAGATGAAATCTTGCAGTGAAGTCAATTGGAATTATGGCAGTGAATCAATTTGGAACCAATTTGGACAACACAACCTTTGTGTCCAGTCAGGAAATTTAAAAACTAAGACACAGACAAAATTCAGTGAAAGAAGTGCCCCATTATGGAAGGAATGCGCATTTGAAAAGATGCCATTGAGGCTTCGTGGACCTTTTGTAGGGCGCTCGTGCATCTGGAATAAGCCTTTAGTATGAGGGACATCTGCGCCACTTGACTCTATGGCGTGACCACCTCTCTGCCTGAGCCGACCGTGTGATAGATGGTGAAGTCGTCTCCCGTATTTGGATGCCATCATAGGAGCATCCATGCTGGTCGAATGGCGAAGGTTCGCTCATCTCAACCGCTGGTGAAGGTCATCATGCCATATCCAACGCCTCAAGCTATTCCGAGACCTCGTCCATCATAGTGCCAAAAAAACTCAAAGACCTCAAGTATCGGCACAAAGGAGTCGCCCTTCCCCTGAATGCAATACCCCCCATGTCACAGCTCTTCCAGACATAATCCACCAATCCCTTCCTTCGCAAGGTCGACCAAGCGCTTTCCCCGCCCTGATGACTCGTAACGTCGACAAGAACTGGACAATGTCCAGATGATTTTGAAAACCGCCTGAAGGTTCGGGAGACCCTTTGTATCATCAATTCCTCAATCTTATTATCATCTTCGCCTTCAGGTAATCAAATCCTACAAACAAGAAAAAAGGCCATCAGGATAAAACCTCTCTCACATTACTCTCGTACTCTGCATCGATATCATTGCATTGGATGCCTCTGGCCTCTCGGTATGACCAAATTGACCGTATCGACCATCTCTCACGAGTACCAACTAGAGTACGGAACCGCCAAGGTCGAAATGCATACCGATGCCATTCAACCCGGCTGGAATGTCCTCATTCACGATTTTTGCTGGCACCGAGGCACTGCATGTGCAGCCGCAGAGCTCATTCAAAAACAAAAAGGTAATGTGGCGGGGTTTGCCTTTATCGTAACACTCGATTTTTTAAACGGTCAAGAAGTGCTCAAACAATATTCAGACAACTTCACAAGCCTTGTAAACTACTGAAACATGGATTTTTCAATAAGCGAAAGCCAAAAGATGATCGCGGAAATGTGCCGCGATTTTGCAGAGAAGAACATCCGTCCTAAAATGATGGAGTGGGATGAGAGTCAGGAATTTCCTGTTCCTCTTTTCAAAGAAATGGGGAAACTCGGCCTCATGGGAATCCTTGTTCCAGAACAATACGGAGGCGCTGGCCTAGGTTACTTCGAGTATGTAACCGCTCTTACAGAGATCAGTAGCGTTTGCGGTAGCATCGGATTATCCGTAGCAGCACACAACTCATTGTGCACAGGTCATATACTTGCGCATGCAAACGAGGAGCAGAAAAAACGCTGGTTGCCAAAGTTGGCCACTGCAGAGTGGATCGGAGCTTGGGGATTGACCGAGCACAACACCGGGTCAGATTCGGGCGGCATGAATACCACAGCCGTAAAAGATGGAGAGTATTGGGTGATTAACGGAGCCAAGAACTTCATTACCCACGCCATTTCTGGAGACATAGCCGTGGTAATGACCCGCACAGGAGAAAAAGGCGATTCGCACGGAATGACCGCTTTTGCTGTAGAGAAAGGAACCCCAGGTTTCACTTCGGGCAAAAAAGAGAACAAACTCGGAATGAGAGCTTCGGAAACTGCCGAGCTCATCTTTCAAGATTGCCGCGTTCACGAAAGCAACATGATCGGTAAAGAAGGCGATGGTTTCATTCAAGCAATGAAAGTGTTGGATGGTGGAAGAATCTCCATTGCAGCACTTTCATTGGGTATAGCCAGAGGAGCCATTCATGCTGCAACCAAGTACGCTAAAGAGCGAGAGCAGTTCGGACAACCGATCGCTAATTTCCAAGGCATCGCCTTCAAATTGGCCGATCTGTACACCGAATACGAGGCTGCCGAACTACTCACGTTCCAAGCCGCAGACCTGAAGAACCGCGGAGAGAAGGTTACAACCAAATCGGCAATGGCCAAATACTACGCTTCCGAAGTGGCGGTAAGAGCTGGAAATGAAGGCGTTCAGATCTTTGGAGGTTATGGATACACCAAAGATTTTCCTGCCGAGAAATACTACAGAGACAGTAAACTCTGCACCATTGGCGAAGGAACATCGGAGATACAAAAGGTGGTCATTGCCAAGAATCTCTTCAAAGGATAATTCCTCTGCGTAAATTGGCCCGCTCAAATGGGGCGTTCCGAGAAATTTCTTGCAGCACTCGCGGTACTACTTACCTTCAGCTACGTGCTGTTGCGTGCTGTTTACGTACCCACGTTTCACGATGAAGCGGCTACCTTTTTCCACTACATCGTTTCCGAAAAGTTCCTTCCTTACCAAGCGCATTGGGATGCGAACAACCACTTGCTCAATTCTGCACTAGGGCATTTCTGTTACAAGGTCATTGGTCCACAACTGTGGTCTATCAGATTGCCCAATGTGCTTGCTTTTCTGCTCTACGGCTATTTCTCCGTCAGAATTTCAGCTACGATAAAAAGAAGATTCCTGAGATGGATGCTGTTGCTGGCATTGCTCACAGCGGCTTTTCCGCTCGAATTCTTTTCACAGGCTCGAGGCTATGGAATGTCCTTGGCTTTTCTGTTGGCTGCGCTTTTTTCAATCTTCAAATACATCAGGTCTCAGTATCTCCAAGATCAACTCCTCGTTTGGCTATGGATGCTGTTGGCGGTCTTGGCCAATTTGGCTTTGCTCAATACGTACCTCATCGCACTCGCATTCATGGTTCTTTTCACCTTGTTTAAGAAGGATAAAAGGTGGCAGCATCTCGTTTCCGCTGTCATTTTGGGCGGAGGTTTACTGATTCCAGTTGTTCGCTACGCCTTAGAGTTGAAAGAGAGAGGCCTGCTGTATACGGGTTTCGCGGATGGGTTTATCGAAGTAACGGTTCAATCACTGGTCAACTTCCAGTTCGGTTACGACTCAATTACCCTGGCTACTTTCATTGCTCTGATAGCTGCCTTGGCTGCAGCTTTCCTTCTTGTTCGGGTTTTGGTAACAAATTTCGAATGGAGCGTGGGGCGTTTAAGTGCCTTATTCCTGCTGGCCAACGCAATGGGGTCGTTATCGCTCAATTGGTTCTTCGGAATGAATTTTCCAGAGAATCGGGTAGGACTATATTATATTCCGCTGTTTCTAATTAGTTCCATTGCTGCGCTTGACGAATACTCGCATCAGCGAGTCTCAGCGCAATGGATCACCTTACTGTTTCTTGTCTTTCCAATCGATCTTCTGAACAATTTGAACTTAAACACAACCAGATTATGGAAACCTTGGCATGGAAGTAACGGAATCTATACTTCGGTTCAAGATTATCAGAAAACCATGGGGCGCCCGTTAACGATCAGCGGTCATTACCTCAACGAGTTAGGTTGGGCGTACTATAATTTTACCGAAGCAGATCAGATGCAATTGATGCAGCGTGATCCGGTGCCAGATACACTTGCCGATGTGATCGTAGCACGGCCCTACGACTTTTCTTTCATGGCAGTGCCGTACGACACACTTTTTCACGATTCCTTCAATGACGTATACGCGTTAAAACGGAACACCGAAATATCGTGGGCAGGATCAAAAGAAATTGCGCCATCTCAGAGCACTTTCTCTGGGTCAGATGAGTTTTACGAAATATTGAATAATTCGCCCGCCATTCTTCCAGGTTTGATCGGCAAGTTTGAATTGAAAGCCACCGTTGATTGTCCGAATGATGTTTTTCAAGGGCAGATCGTAATTGCGTCATCGGGTCCATCAGAGAATGATGGCACCTACAATTTCGTTCCACTTCATTGGATACAGCCAAGTTGGCATGGCGATACACTCACGCTGTATCGAACCTATCAGTTCACCGAAAATGCCGAAAATGTGAAGATTTATATTTGGAATATCGATCAGCAACAGCTTGATCTCCAAGTCGAATCACTTCGGTTTTGGTCAATTGCAGAAGAAAATTGATCAATTGCAGTTGGAAATGATAAAAATGTATCTTTGCAGCCCATTTCGAATAAAAAGAGGAAAAACACATGTTGATCATTCCAGTAAAAGAGGGCGAAAGCATTGAAAGAAGTCTGAAAAAATTCAAACGAAAGTTTGAGAAAACAGGTGCACTTCGAGACTTGCGAAACAGAAAGCAATATGTAAAGCCATCTGTAACCCGCAGAAAAGAAATTAAGAAGGCTGCATACGTGCAAGGCTTAAGAGAGCAGGAAGGAGAATAATCTCTCGTTGTTGCAATAAAATATCTAAATTCCAGTTGGTAAAATACCAGCTGGAATTTTTTTATGGAGTCTATCGTAGAGGGGTTTATTTCATACATCAGTAAGGAAAAGCGGTTTTCCAGACACACGCTTACGGCCTACACGAAGGACCTCGATCAGTTCATCATTCATATCCACGATAATCTCGAGATAAAAGAGATCCAGGATGTTGATCATCATGATATCCGCTCATGGATCATATCCATCTTAGAAGACGACAAGCTTCAGCCCATTTCAGTCAATAGAAAGATCTCTTGTCTTCGGTCGTTCTACAAATACCTCATCCGTAACGAGATTGTGGGAAAGAATCCAATGCTGCGGATCACATCGCTCAAGACCAAAAAGAAATTACCGTTGTTTCTGGAGCAATCTCAGATGCAGAGTCTTCTCGATGGCCTAGAGTTCGGAGATGACTTTGCAGGTGTGCGCGACAAGTTGATCGTTGAATTGCTCTATTGTACAGGAATGAGACGTGCCGAATTGATCGGACTGAAAACCACAGATGTTAATAGATCAAAAAATGAACTGAAAGTTCTCGGCAAGCGTAATAAGGAAAGAATCATACCGTTGTCTGCTAACATGATGGCTGTTATCGAGGCGTACGAACTTTTATTGGCGGATACCTTTCCGCACATGAGCAGGCAAGAGTTTCTGCTGGTGAATGATAATTGCGGGCAGATGACCGATGGGTTTGTATATCGAAAAGTGAATCGGTATCTTCGATTGGTAACAACCATTGAGAAAAAAAGCCCACATATATTACGGCATACGTTTGCTACACATATGCTCAATAATGGCGCGGATCTCAATGCCATTAAAGAGTTGCTCGGCCATGCCAATCTTTCGGCTACACAGGTATACACCCATAATTCAATAGAGAAATTAACCCAGATATATAAACAAGCCCATCCAAGGGCGTAAAAAGAAGAATGTCATGAAAGTCAAGATTCAATCCATTCATTTCGATGCAGACCAAAAGCTGTTGAACTTTATCGAGAATAAGGTAGGAAAGTTGAATACGTTCAGCAATTCTATCATCGATACCGAAGTGTTTCTTCGCTTGGATAAAAGTGCTTCGCACGATAATAAGATCGCTGAGATCAAGCTGCTCGTTCCGGGTAACGATCTCTTTGCGAAGCGGAAATGCAAGTCCTTTGAAGAAGCTACCGATCTGGCGGTTGAGGCGCTTAGGAGACAACTGAAAAAGCAAAAGGAAAAGGCAATGCCATAAATCAGGCATTGCTTGGCCCACATGGGTCTGTTGAAAAAATCCAACTCGAATACATTTCGAGTTGGATTTTTTTGTTGCTCGTGAGAAAAATATTACATTTGCAGTCCTTTTTCGAGGGGGTTGTATTGGTCAAAAGCTCTGTAACCCGCGTGAATAAAGGAAAGTAGAGCAAAAGCCGGTGTAGCTCAGTTGGCCAGAGCAGCTGATTT
>JAGYJL010000060.1 GCA_018402015.1 Flavobacteriales bacterium
CAGCAACAGCCCCAGTGGGTTCTTCCGCTTGCAGGAGAAGAAGTTCGTGGATGACGCGCTCTTCATCACCGGCCAGAACCTGACCATGGGCAAGGAGGGCGACAACCGCAAGCAGGAGTTCATCATGATGATCAACGGCAGCGGTGACCTCACCAACCTGTTCTATGTGCCTAAATCGAACTACGCTAACTCAAACATGTTCGTTGCCTCAGACAAGAAGTCCATGTACTGGGCCATCTACGATTACAGCGAGCATGACGTGCATGCCTACAGGAAGATACCTGTGCAGATCATCACAGGTTATGTAAAAGGGGGTGACGACAAGGCCATGGTGGGCAAAAGGAAGATCGATGAAGGTCCGCTGTTGCAAATTGTTCGTTTCGACCTGACCACCAAAACCGCTGGCCCATTGGAGACCTTCGGCAAGGACGAATACACTCTTTTTGACGAAAGCCCTGTGCTTTATGCCAATGATAAGGAGGTGGTGTTCCTTGGCATCGCTGGCAAGCTAAAAGAACGAGTAACGAAGGTTATTAGTCTTAAGTTCTAAGCAAACTATCTATGTTGTAAAGTAAAACGGACCTCTTAGGTTCACGCCTAAGAGGTCCGTTTAATTCACACTTACTCATCTCCACCTCACCCCTGTCAAGCGTAAACTGTCTACTGTAAACCGTAAACTATCTACTATCCCCCCTCCTCCACATTCCTCACCATCGTCAGAATGGTAGCAATAGCGCAGGTTTCGTTGTCTTGGTCATAAACTTCAACCAGCCATTTCACAATTCCTTTTTTGATGTCTTCTTCGTCTCGTTTTTCCTGCTGAACTTTCTCCTTACAGGTCAATCGCACTCCGATCGTCATTCCCGGGTAAACAGGTTTTGTAAAGCGGGCTTCATCAATGCCGTAGTTCAACAGAACGGGGCACTTTCTGTTCTCAACGAACATACCTGCGGCTTTACTAAGAATCCAATAACCGTGTGCTACGCGTCCTTCGAAAAGGGTTCCGCCCAAAGAAGTGACATCCGTATGAGCATAGAAATGATCGCCACTTACATTCGCGAAATTGATGATATCAGCTTCTGTAACCGTGTGTTTATGTGTAATGAGCGTTTCGCCAATCTCAACATCTTCAAAATGCTTCATGAACGGATTCAACAGCACCTCTTTCTGCTTCGCGCCTTGCTGATATACATCGGTAATGGCTGTTATCATGGTTGGAGAACCTTGAATGGCCGTGCGCTGCATGTAATGCAACACGCCTCGCTTTCCGCCCATTTCTTCTCCTCCACCTGCTCTTCCTGGCCCACCATGAACCAGCAATGGCATAGGCGAACCATGACCGGTGCTTTCCTTGGCGCATTCTCCATTGAGAACGAGAATTCTACCGTGGTAGGAAGCAGCTCCTAAAGCAAAATCTCTTGCTGTTTTCTCATCATTGGTAACAATGGATGCGCACAACGAGCCCAATCCGAGTTTGGTCAAAGCAACGGCCTCATCCAATGTTTTGTAGGGTAAAATGGTGCTTACCGGTCCGAATGCTTCAATGTTGTGAACCGCAGAATTATTGAACGGATCGTCATTTCTCATCAGAATTGGAGACATGAAAGCGCCTTTCGATCCATCAGCACCAATCGCTTCTACCTGATCCAAGTTTCCGAATACGATCTGGTTCTCTTTCAACAGCAATTCAACCTGCTCTTTCACCTCGCGCATTTGGTCTTGTCCGGCCAACGCGCCCATGCGAACACCTTCGGTGGTTGGATTTCCGATAACGGTTTTCTCCAACCGCTGTCCCACGGCAATCTGCACGTCTTCTACCAAGTTCTCAGGAACCATAATCCTGCGAATGGCGGTACATTTCTGTCCGCACTTCACGGTAATTTCTTTCACCACTTCCTTGATAAAAAGGTCGAATTCGGGTGTTCCGGGAACGGCATCAGGACCCAAGACCAGAAAGGAATTCAAAAATATCAGCCTCCATGTTGAAAGGCACCGAGTTATTGATGATGGAAGCTTTGGCCTTAAGCATTCTTCCTGTTGATGCCGAACCGGTGAATGTGACCACATCCTGACTTTCCACGTGATGCAACAGATCGCCAGCAGAACCGCAAATGATCAATTGTAGCGCACCTTCTGGAACAATTCCAGATGCGATGATGTCGCGCACCATAACTTCGGTTAAGAATGAAGTAACCGTTGCAGGTTTCACCACAGCAGGAACTCCGGCCATCCAGTTAACGGCCACTTTTTCCAACATTCCCCAGATAGGGAAATTGTAAGCATTAATATGAACCGCAACGCCTTCTTTCGGAACCATAATGTGATGCCCGATAAAGGTTCCGTTCTTGCCTAATGGAGCGTAATCTCCATCAACATAATGACTGGAATTCCCGAATTGCTTTCTGAGGCTTGCATTGGCGAATAAATTTCCAATACCACCTTCAATGTCAATCCAAGAATCTATGCGCGTAGCTCCTGTTTTGTAGCTTACCTCGTAATACTTCTCTTTTCTCTCCAGCAGATGAAGCGCTAGAGCCTTCAGCATTAACCCTCGCTCTTGGAAAGTCATTTTTCTCAATGCCTCGCCCCGATCTCTTCCGTATTGCAACGCTTGCTTAAAATCTAAACCTTTGGTTGTTGCAGTGGCCACAATTTCCCCGGTAACGGAGTTGAACAATGGGCTTCCATCCCCATCTCCCTCAATCCATTTTCCTGCTATATAATTCTGAAGTTTCATCGAATGCTCTATTTAAGCGACCAAAGATAGCAGGGTACTTAAAACAGAAAAGGCGAACAGAAATCTGTTCGCCTTTTCCAATGAAGTTCAAGCTTCTCAGTAACTGAATACCTGACTATTGGAGTTGTTTCCCACGTTCCAACTCACTTTAAAACCGTAAGCACAGGTTCCACTGGCCGGATTGCCGTTCTGATCAACGCCAAGCGTAAGTGTGTAATCATCTCCAGCAACCTCATGTACCAATTCTCCCGAATTGAAACGCCACAGACCACAGTATGTATTTGACAGAAGAGGTTGGTTGTAGTAAGTGACAAAATCATCTCCAAAACGATTAGAACCCCAGGAGTCGATACCGGCTGTTCCATTAATGGTTGTATCTCCGGTAGCTGCAAATCCTATGTGCGCATAGGGAATACCTGCAACAGTATTGGCGGGATGATAACTCCAAGTTATGGTTCGGGCGTGGTTCCAATCTGCAGTTGCCCCATTATCGAAGGTCACGATCATATCCGTGCTGCGCGATTCGTACGAGAAATCCGTTTGACCTAAAAGGAATTGCCACCAATTATGTCCTTCTAGATTTTTAAGCGTTTTGACACCATCGAATTCAATGGAACGAACACTAGCAAGATGCACCACTCGGAAATCAGTGAAGGTCTGCTTAAGTACTGAACCCGCATCGGCCCAAGTGTTTCCAGCAATCAATTCTACTTTGATCTGTCCAGAACGTGTACGTGAAGGACTGAAACACGGAGTTGTTCCGTCAAAATTGAAGTAAAGAACACCTTGACTTACATCAGTGCAGTCGATGGTAACGCCACACAAAGGGCTCGAGAAGATCTCGTCATGATAATCGGTTTTACCGAAACCATCAATATCCGCTAAGGCGTCATTGATGTCGTTATCGGCCTGATCCAGCTCTGCTTTGTAGGTGTTAGAATCGGTATTGAACTGCTCAACTCGAGCATCCAAGAGACCTTTTAGGAGTCCGCAACCAGCCAAAACTCCAGCACCAGTCAAGGAGACGAGTGCGATTTTAAAAATTGTCTTTTTCATGGGGTAGTTTTAATAGATGGCTCCAACGCGAAGTAAAGCTACGCTCTGTCTGTTGTCAAATGTTAAACCAAAGTTAGGCTTCAAATATTGCATACCGAGTGATAATTGTCAAATTTTTGAATGATGGTATGAAGCCTACGAAAATCTGGCGGGCAGACCTTACTTTGACTTCTTCCAAGTTTCGAAAAGCCCTTTTTGCTTCCCGTTGTATGGGTCATTTGTAGAAATGGAATCTGCACTCAGAACATCTTCCAATTCGAGCTTCTTCAGTGTTTGATGACTTTCTTTCGGCAACGCTTGGTAGAGTTTGGTGCCTTCTGTTTTCCACGCGATCATATCGTCAGAAACATCTTTAATGATCTTGGCAGGATTACCAACTACGATTTTCCGTGAAGGGATTTTCATTTCGGCAGGCACAAAGCACAAGGCACCAACAATACTCTCTGCTCCTACTTCCGCATCATCCATCACCACGGCATTCATTCCAATCAGACAATTTTCCTTCAGAACCGCTCCGTGAATAATGGCTCCGTGACCAACATGGGCACCTTTGTGTAGCCAAACCGTTGTTCCTGGGAACATGTGAATGGTACAATTTTCTTGAACGTTGCAACCGTCTTCGATCACAATTCTGCCCCAATCGCCACGAATAGCTGCGCCCGGTCCGATGTAAACATTCTCGCCTATTTGAACATTGCCGATTACGCTTGCTGTCTGATGCACGAATGCAGATTCGTGAATCGAGGGGCGCATACCGTTGAATTCGTAGATCATAGTTGACGGCTTCTAGTTTACGGTTGACAGTGATTCTACTTCGATCTAAGGTATTTCAGATATCCGTTGACTAGACGAATACTAAGAAGAATCTGTTCGTGAACACTTTTCAGTTCACTCTCCGAAATCAATTGTAAATCAAGGCATAGGTATAGTTGGGTTTCAAGTTCAAAAAGGGAACCTCTCGCAATTACGAGAAAACGTATAGTGTCGGCTGATGTTGACCTTCCCATTCCTTCAGCAATGTTAGACGGGACTGAAACAGCAGCTCGCTGCAACTGCGACTTCAAACCGAACTTCTCATCAGCAGGTAGAATCCCTGTCATTTTGTAAACATCTGACACTAGCTTTCGCGACTCCTTCCACAACTCCAATTCCTTGTAATCTTTCATTCTGTCAACCGTTTACTGTCAACCGACAACTACTTTTTAAACTCGCTCAATAATCGTTGCATAACCTTGTCCCACTCCGATACACATCGTTACCAACGCATATTGCTTCTGGGTTCTTTGTAATTGAATAGCTGCGGTCTGTAGAATTCGTGCTCCGCTCACTCCTAGTGGGTGGCCAATAGCAATGGCTCCTCCATTTGGATTGACGCGCGGATCATCATCTGCTAAGCCCATTTTTCGTGTACATGCCAAAGATTGAGCAGCAAATGCTTCGTTTAATTCAATCACGTCCATTTGTTCTAGCGATAAACCGGCACGTTTCAATGCTTTCTCAGAAGCATAAACAGGGCCAATTCCCATAATACGTGGTTCAACACCTGCAATAGCCGCAGAGACAATGCGTGCCAATGGTTTGAGGTTGTGATCTTTCAAAGCTTGCTCCGAAGCAACGAGCATGGCTGCTGCGCCATCATTCAATCCAGAACTGTTACCGGCAGTTACAGAGCCGTCTTTCTTAAAAGCTGGTCGTAGTTTACCCAAAACATCAAGCGTGGTTTTGGGCTTTATGAATTCATCCTGACTGAAGATAATCGGGTCAGCTTTTCGCTGCGGAATTTCAACGGCAACTATCTCCTCTGCCAATCTTCCAGAGTCTTGTGCGGCAGCGGCTTTCATATGCGAATTGTAAGCGAACAGGTCTTGCGCCTCTCGTTCAATTCCATACATCTCCACAAGGTTTTCAGCTGTCTGACCCATTCCTTCAGTACCGTACAACTCTTGCATTTTCGGGTTGATGAAACGCCATCCGAAACTGGTATCGAACATCTCGCTATCACGACCAAATGGTTGACTGGCCTTGGATATTACCCAAGGTCCGCGCGTCATGTGTTCTACTCCGCCAGAAATGTACAGATCGCCATTTCCTGTTTGAATGGCTCTTGCAGCATTAATGGTTGATGCCATCCCGGAAGAACACAGGCGGTTCACCGTTTCGCCTCCAACAGACCAAGGTAGTCCTGCCAACAGTAAGGCCATTCTGGCCACGTTTCTGTTGTCTTCTCCTGCTTGATTGGCACAGCCGAAAATGAGGTCTTCAATGGCCGAAGGGTCTACAGTCGGGTTCCTTTTCATCAATTCCCGAATAGGAATAGCGGCCAGATCATCTGTTCTAACTGGCGCCAATGTGCCGCCAAAACTGCCTATCGGTGTTCTTATTGCATCAACTATAAATGCGTCTTTCATGCGTTTTCTTATGTCGTAAAAAACCCTTTAACTCCTGACAAAATACTCTGAACTCCATAGGAAGCTAAAATCAACCCCATAATTTTACTGATTACGGTAATTCCGTACTCGCCAATTCGTGCTTGAACCTTATTGGCTCCAAGCAGAAGTAAACAGGTAATGCCTACTACCACTAGTACCAGAAACGTAGTTAAAGCCTGCTGTTGTATGGTGTAAATGTGGTTGTCGGTCATGAGCACAACTGCCATAATTGCACCGGGTGAAGCAATGGATGGCACAGCGACAGGGAATATGGTCACATGCTTATAATCTGTTATCAAGTGTTTCTCCATCTCAGGCTTTCCGTCTCCAAAGATCATTGTAAGCGCAAACAGGAAAAGAATTACTCCTCCTGAGGTCTGAAATGCATCTAACGATACGCTCATTCCTTCAAGTACGATCTGACCAAGAACGATGAAAACCAGTAAGATCAGAAATGCAACAACAGATGCCCGGATAGCAATTTTCCGTTTGTGTTTTTCAGCAAAGTGCTTGGTTGCTTCTAAGTACACAGGAACTGACCCGATGGGATCCAGCACCGCGATAAGAAAAAGTATGGTAGCGAATATCTCGTTCATCTTATCAATTCAGATTTAAACATCCCATTCTTTTCCAGTTCGATAAACGGTTCCTTTGAATATCGCTACGGTTTCTTCCTTCTGGTTTGTGACCATTATCTCGTAAACACCGATCTTATTGGTTAAGTTCTTCTCTGTAGCTTGTGCAGTAAGAACATCACCTTCTTTCACAGGCTTTGTGTGCGAAATAGACGTTTCGATACTTACACTTTTAATGCCGTGGCTGTTAGAAGCAAAAGCCAATGCGCTATCGGCTAAACTGTAGGTTATCCCGCCATGGGCAATATCGAATCCATTGAGCATTTCCTTTCGGACTGTCATTCGAAGAACAGAACTTCCTGCGCCATCCTCCACACGTTCAATTCCAAGCCATTGGCTGAACGGATCGTTGTTGTACATGCGATCGACAACACGAGTTGGAAAGTCTTTCTTCTCGGGCATCAGTTGTAGAACTTCTTGCCTTCTTTCACCATTCTGCGAAGCAATACACAAGCTCGGTATCGTTCCTCTCGATAATCCTCATAGAGTGCATCGATTCGGTGAAGCACATTCTCCAAACCGCGCTCATCTCCCCAGGCCAGCAAGCCTTTTGGGTAGTTAACGCCTTTGGTCATAGCTAGATCGAGGTCTTCTTTCGAAGCGATGTTCAAGTGATAGGCATCAATGGCCGAATTGATGAGCAGACACAGTACGCGGTTCACAATCAGTTCGCCCAACGCACGACTGGTATTTGGTTCTGGTTGCTCTGCTCCTTCTGAATAATCATAATAACCTCGGCCAGATTTTCTTCCAAGCAAACCGCCTTCAACCAATCGTTGCTGAATAACCGATGGTCGATAACGTGGGTCGTAAAAGAATGATTGAAACGCAGTTGAAGTAACTGCAAAGTTGATGTCGTTTCCAATCAGGTCCATCAACTCAAATGGTCCCATTCTGAAACCTCCTATTTCCTTCAGCGCCCAATCGATGGTGGCTTCATCGGCTATGCCTTCTTCAAGAATTCTTATCGATTCTCCGTAAAACGGGCGCGCCACGCGGTTTACGATGAATCCAGGAGTGTCCTTGGCAATAACCGGTACTTTACCCCAAGCCTTCATGAGGTCTTTCATCTCTTCGGCCAAACCATCTCGCGTAAGCATACTTGGAATGACCTCCACCAACGCCATCAAAGGTGCAGGATTGAAGAAGTGAATTCCAATAACTCGGCTTGGGTCTTTCAATTTACCGCCTATGGCCACAATTGGAAGTGTGGATGTATTCGAAGCAAGAATAGCATCGTCTCCGCAGATCATTTCCAATTCTTGAAACAGTCCTTGCTTGATCTCGAGGTCTTCAATGATGGCTTCAATGACCAATCCGCAATGCTTTAGATCATCTACACTTCTCGTGTAAGTAATTCGCTTGGCACACGCTTTAGCCTCTTCCAAGGTCATTTGCTCCTTTTCTACCAGCCGCATGAATATTTTCTGGTGGCTTTTGGCAGCTCGTTCCAAGGCATCAGGAAAACTATCATTCAAATAAACCTTGTGACCTGCTTGGGCTGCAACCTGGGCAATGCCTGCTCCCATGCTTCCGGCACCTACTACTCCAATTACTAGTTGATTTGTTGACAAAGTTGATTCGTTTATAGAGTTAATGAAGTTGATCGGTTACTTCTTTTCCAGTTGAGTTTGCAGATGTCTTATGTAGCCATTTAACAATCGTATTAATTCTTCTGCAAGTTCCACCATTCTTTTGAATTCGATTTCATCAATGTATTTCTCGTCCAACGCAACGGTTAAGTGGTCTATAGTTTCTGAGACTTCTCCTCTCGCCATGCTGCAACTTTGAATATTCTCTTTATGATGAAATCGTCCGTGACCTTCAGCAATCATTGCAGTTACTGCTCTTGAGGAACGGACGAGTTGATCAGTCAATCTATATTTTTCCTCGGCAGGAAAAGATGTTCGCGCCAAGGACGCGCATTCATTTCGATAGATGCGCCCCTTTTGCCAAACAACTAGATCTCTGAAACCACCCATTTGAACTTTATCAACTTAATACACTCAGTCAACTACCTACTCTCCTTTAAAAACTGGTTTACGTTTCTCTAAAAATGCATTGATTCCTTCTGCGTTATCATAAGTCCTACCCGCTCTTCCTTGCAAATCGCGCTCAACTTCCAATTGTTGATCGAGGTCGTGCACCAAACTCATATTTATCGCTTTTTTGATCAAGCCAAGTCCTTTGGTAGGCATAGCGGCCATCCGTTTTCCCAAGCCCATGACACCGTCCATTAGTTCCGCATCAGGAAATATCTGATGTACTATTCCTAGGTCTTTTCCTTCCTGCGCTGTCATTTTTTCGCCTAGCATCATCAATGCGGTGGCCTTGTGCATTCCTACCATGCGAGGTAGAAAATAGGTCCCGCCCGTATCTGGAATCAATCCAATGTTGATAAATGACTGAATGAATTTGGCACTCTCGGCTGCAACAATAATATCGCAGCAATAGGCAAGATTGGCTCCAGCTCCGGCAGCAACTCCGTTCACAGCTGCGATAACCGGTTTTTTAATGGCCCTGATCTTCCGAACAATTGGGTTGTATTTGGTCTCCACGTGTTCTTCAATATCTGCAGCATCAGCTGCAATGGCCTCTTCGAGGTCTTGACCCGCACAGAAAGCTCTACCAGCACCCGTGATGACCACACACCGAACATCTCGGTCATCCATACAATGATCCAATGCAGCCTGCAGCTCATACGCCATTGTCTGGTTGAAACTGTTGAGTTTTTCAGGACGATTCAGCGTAATCACAGCAACACCTTCCACTTGATCAAATCCAATTATTTCGAATGTCATTTCTAATGTTTTACGTGGCTAAGGTAGAAAGCGACTTCGATACCCCAAATCATAAGACTCATCATAGAAACGGATGATGCACATCACTTTCGGTAATAAAATGTTGAGTTACCTTAGTGCTAACAATAAATCATTTTAACTCATGAAATATCTACTTTCTCTTGGATTGGTTCTTCTGTTGAGCAATCCATTCAACGCTAGTGCACAAGATGCTCTTTATTCCAAGGCCGATTTCGAGAAAATACTTCAAACCTACAGTGAGGTTGTTGTGGTTATTCCGGGTTTTGACTACAAATACGTAGGCAATTGGTTAAGCACAATGGAAATTGTTGGCGACCACACTCTTGTATTCTCACGTGGTAGAGTTGTTCATTCTTATGACCTCAGCAAGGTGGTAATGGTACAGGAAGAGGGTAATTACGTGAAGCTCTGGTTCAAGTAATCAGATACACTTGAAATAATCGAACGGCTCTTTGCAGTCGTTGCATTGATACAATGCTTTACAAGGTGTTGAGCCAAATTGGCTCAACATTTTTGTTTGGCGCGATCTACAATGTGGACAGGTAACCTCTTTTGGATGTCCGAGCAATGCATTCTTGTCTGAAGTGGTCTGCTCCGGGGGAGCGATACCATAATCATGCAGGGCCTTCCTGCCCTTTTCGGTTATCCAGTCGGTTGTCCAAGCAGGCGAAAGCACTGTTTTCACCTCGTACTCATCAAAACCAGAACCCTGAAGCACGGCTTCAATATCTTCTTCCATGATCTTCATGGCAGGGCAACCCGAATATGTTGGCGTAATGGTGATCTGTGGGTTTCCGTTCACGAATTTGGCTTCGCGAATAACACCGAGATCGACCAAGCTGAGAACAGGAATCTCAGGATCCATCACCTCATCGAGTAAATTCCAGAGTTCTTCTTCGTTCATTAGATTCTTAGCTTACTCAGAATGACAAAAGCGTGTGCTTCTGTTACCACTCGCAACCTGGATAAGCGCGCTGCATGTATTGCAATTCGGAAAGAATGTGACCCATATGTTCTGTGTGTCGTCCACTTTTGCTTCCGCTATGCATCCATCCATCTTCCGGCATTTCCAAGGTGGCTTCTGCCAAAACAGCTTTCACGTTCTCTCTCCAAATTGGTAGAATCGTATTCAGATCAGGACCGATTCCGGCAGCAACGATTACTGCATCGCTTTCATCCTCCACGAAAAGATCACCTGTATAAGACCATAGATCATTGAAGGATTCCTGGATCTTCTTGTGGCTTTCTTCCGTTCCATCTCCCAAACGAAGCGTCCATTCCATGCTTCTTCTTAGATGATACCGAATCTCTTTAATGGCTTTTGCAGCAATAGCGGCCACTGTTTCATCCTTTGAATTGACCAGCTCTGAAAACAGAAGGTAATTGAATTGGTCGAAGAGAAACTGACGGGCAATCGTATCACCGTAATGCCCGTTCGGCAGCTCGCAGATAAGTGCATTCCTATACTCGCGTTCAATGCGCAAAAAAGCCAGGTCGTCTT
Source organism: Flavobacteriales bacterium (assembly GCA_018402015.1). Taxonomy (GTDB): domain Bacteria; phylum Bacteroidota; class Bacteroidia; order UBA10329; family UBA10329; genus UBA10329. The sequence continues at coordinate 11,181 of JAGYJL010000060.1, forward strand.
CTGTCCTTCCTTTTCCTTCTACCTCACCTGCATACATGTAAAGCGAACGCGCGTGGCCTAAAAGGTCCAAGGCTGTATTGATGACTGCAATGTCTTCCTCCAGTTCGGGACCATGGCCGCACCACTCGCTCAATTTATGACCGAGAATAGCAGCGTTGTCTCCCAAACGGAGCAGGTAATTGAATAAAGCTTCTTTCTGTTCCATATTACATATGACCTACTTCGTCAGGAATATCATAGAAAGTCGGGTGCCGATAGATCTTATCCGCATTAGGGTCGAACATCGACTCTGTATCTGTTTCCAAGGTAGAATGGATGTGTTTGCTTTCCACTACCCAAATGCTAACGCCTTCGTTTCTGCGTGTGTACACATCACGTGCGTTGCTGATGGCCATTTCGGCATCTGGTGCGTGCAGGCTACCTGCGTGTTTATGGCTCAATCCTGCTTTGCTTCGTACAAATACCTCCCAAAGAGGCCAGTCTTTTCTTTCCATTTTTTAAGGTTTGAGGTCTGAGGTCTGAGGTTTGAGGTGGAGCTTTTCTGCACACTCCTCTCGGTTCATTTCTCTATCCTGTTTTATGCTGCTTCCTTGTCTTTACGTTCGGCTTTCTTTTTGGCATAAGCTGTGGCAGCTTCTCTAACCCATGCACCATTATCATAGGCTGCCTGTCGGGCCGCAAGACGCTCCTTGTTGCAAGGTCCGTTGCCTTTTATCACATTGAAAAACTCTTCCCAATCAATCTGACCCCAATCGTACTGCCCTTTTTCCTCATTCCATTTCAATTCTGGATCTGGAATGGTAAGCCCCAAAAAGTCGGCTTGCTTCACTGTTTGGTCAATGAATTTCTGACGCAGATCGTCATTTCCCATTCGCTTCACCTTCCACGCCATGCTTTGTGCTGAGTGTGGTGAATCCTTGTCTGATGGTCCGAACATCATCAAACTTGGCCACCAGAAACGGTTCAAAGCATCTTGTGCCATGGCTTTCTGCTCATCTGTTCCTCGGCACAGGGTAAGCATGATCTCGTAACCTTGTCGCTGATGAAAACTCTCTTCCTTGCAGATACGGATCATAGCCCTGGAATACGGTCCATAGCTCGTTTTCTGTAGCATGATCTGATTGACAATGGCAGCTCCATCGACCAACCAGCCAACCGCACCTATATCGGCCCATGTTAGCGCTGGGTAGTTGAAAATACTGCTGTACTTAGCTGTGCCTTCAAGTAATTCTCTAACAAGTGTATCACGGTCTTTACCAAGCGTTTCGGCTGCGCTGTAGAGATAAAGTCCATGGCCTGCTTCGTCTTGAATTTTGGCCAAAAGCGCAACCTTTCTTCTCATGCTTGGAGCACGGGCTATCCAGTTTCCTTCAGGCAACATACCTACTACTTCTGAATGAGCGTGCTGCGCCATTTGCCGCAATACGTTCTTTCGATAAGCATCCGGCATCCAATCCTTTGGCTCGATCTTTACTTCGTTCTCGATCTTCTTATCGAAGATGGCCTGTAAATCCTTTTCCTCTGACATGCATCGTGATTTGGTGAACAAATTAAGGCAATAATCGCTGACGAAGATTGACTTCTATCAGGGTTAACGCCATTAAAGTAACCACTGAGATCAGTAATAGTTGAGTGGTATTGGGGTAATTATTTCCGTATTACTTCCACAGCGTTTGGAAAGTTCTGTTTGCATCTGTTCCAAACCTTTCTCACTCAATGCTTTCAGGTCATCCTCTTTCGAACGCAAGAAATTTTCCCAGTGGATAAGAAAAATGCGTTTGGCCTTTGCCAATTCCACTATTGGACCTGGATAAGAATCATATTCAATCTTGCTTGATGCACCGATGAAAAGATCGTCTATTCCACGCTCTTGCAGCATTTCTTCAGGAAACAGTCCGAATGGTGCCCGTGCCATGGAACTCATGAAGAACATACGGTAACCGATGGTATCCGCCTCTAAGAAATCTACCATAAACGAAAGTGTCTGACCTTCTTGCCAATCGGAAACAATGGATGGTTTTGAACTTAGATCTGTGGTATACTTTTTCTTGTAGAAGTTGATACCTGCCATCTGCGGAGGATGCAAACTCTTAAAGGCCATTACTCTAATGCTATTGTCGTCATTGTAGTACCAGAAACCCTCTTGTTGATGACGCCTGTGTCGTTGGCAACAATGGATTGCTATTGACGGTCAGTAGGCCAAAATGTGTTTGGCGGTTCGATTATGGCTGATAGGCGTTGTATCTGGTACGTACCCAGCCAAAAGGGCATATCCATCAGATGATCGTAATGTGCATGGGCAGCAACAACCATCTTTACCTTCTGGAAGGCGGACGGATTGATCTTGTCGTTCTGCGTACGATGAGTCCGTTCTGATAACACCGAACATTACTTTGGCCTTGAAAGATTGCTTATGAATGGGTCTGTAAGCAGCATTATTTCCCCGCTGAATGGTAAAACACCCCGTGCCATAATACCTTACTTCCGTATTGGGATTGTCTCACGGTCTGGCAGTTGTGCCAATGCTACACTAGGTATAAACGGTAAAAGAAAGGAACAACGGAATGCGGATATGATTTCGGTCATTGGGTAAATGGGGTGGAAGGCCTTATTTTCGCTCCAAATATCGTACATGGCACATTTCCATCCATTAAGTTGTTGACATTAAGCGCGAAACCGAAGAAGCGGTTTCCATAAAACCCCGTATCCCGGATGAATTGAAGAGGAATACCGCGTTTCTTCCAGGCAATATGTGATGTTCAAACATGGGAATAAATGGCGAAGAACTGAAGCGCTCTACTCTATCAGTTCATCACCGACAAAGGGAGAATTGCGGGTTGGTGTGAAAGAAGTGCCCGATGGCCGTTTCTCCACCTTTATAACCGTCATCTTAAAGTTGGTGATAAGTTATTGTACCACCACGCGGAAGATTTGTGGTGAATACCGATGTGAACAACAAGAAACACTACGTAGCCCCTTTTGTGCGACATTTCCACATCATCAGTATGATGAAACTCATGTGTTGGAAACCGAGCCTCAAAGCAAGTTCACTACGTTCTACGGCAATCGGTATGCTGCCTCTCATCTATTTTGATGAGATGCCCTGAAGAACCGCTTTCCAGGGCGATTAGAGTACATTACGTGATAGTAAAGGAAATGGGTTTCATTCTTCCATTGGTAAATTGATGAAGAGGAAGATATAAGTTCAGCGAAATTCTCTTCGACCCATCTTTGGTAGATGCCTTCTATCTGTGCGGACCAGAGCAAATCATTCATGCAGCTAAGAATGTGCTGTCTGAAAAAGGAGTTGATGAAGGGAAAATTCATTTCGAACTATTCGGTACGCCAAACCCAACTGCAGGGTTTGCAACTGCCGTAGCAGCGGACAATACACCATCTGTCAAGAGCCAGATTACCGTTGTAATGGATGGCGATGAGTTCAGTTTTGAGATGGAACCTAGCGGAGATACCATTCTGGATGCTGCCGATAAGGCTGGACTGGATGTACCTTATTCCTGTAAAGGTGGAGTGTGCTGTACCTGTTTGGCTCGTGTTAAGCAGGGCGAGGTTTCCATGGACCTCAATTATAGTCTAACAGATAAGGAAGTAGCATCTGGTCTCGTGCTTACTTGCCAAGCGCATCCAAAGACAGATAACGTTCTGGTGGACTTTGACGATATCTGGTAACTCATACTCGCTTCACGGATTCATTATAGGCATACGTATACGATCATGAAGTTTATTGACCACGATCATATCTCATTCCGCTAAGACGGAATAATATTGCGCCCGAACAAAAACAATCGAAAAATGAAAAAACTGATCTTACCTTTTATGCTTGCAGTGCTTGCAATCGGTAGTACCTCATGTCAAAAATGTGTTGAATGCGATTGCACCATTCTTGGCGACCACGATTTCTGCCTAGAGGATTTCGATAACAAGGATCAATATGAAGCTGCCATTGCCAATTTCGAAGCATCGGGCTGCGATTGCAAGGAGAAATTGAAGTAATATGAAGGGGATGGACGAGGCCAGGGCTATCAGCTTCTTGCCCTTGTGTTAAGCGTTGCAGGCTCTGTCTGGTCCATCCTCCTCACATCAACGGAAATTCCTTCTGGATCCTGCTGATAGACATAGGCGAACTTCTCTCCCCATTTGACCTCAGATGCCAGATAGGATGAACGCGAATAGACCGTTTGCGAGAATGATTCATCATAGGCTTTCATGGTAACGATGAACTCTCCTTCCAATTCCAGCAAGGTCTTCTCATCCATACCATACATCGGACTGTTGGCATCTATTGGATGCACGATCGTCCACATGAGCGGCATGAAAACCACCTTGGAGCGTTCCAACTCCAATAGAAAGTAATCTCTCAGTTCGGAGTTCTTGCGCTTTACGGATAGCGAAACGGTTACTTCCACCTCCAATAATTGATTACTCTGCGGGTTGAGGACCCGGAACATGAATCCGTTCATATCCTGATAAGGAGCCACCACGGCATGGTGCGTGTATTTGATCTTGGCATTGGGCTTGGAGAAACGCCCATAAAGAAGACCAGTTGCCAAGGCAAAGCCCAGCAGCCCCATCATTGATTCGCTGGCCGCCACAATGTTTGCCAAGGTTCCAATGGGCGCTACCCTACCATAGCCCAAGGTGGTTATGGTCTGCGAACTGAAAAAGAAGGCTTCCATAAAAGCATCGAATGAAGAACCGGCCTCAACACCCGTTAAATGCTCAACTCCCACCAGCATATAGATGGAAGCGAAGAACAGATTTACGATAAAGTAGCCTGCCAGTATGAGCAGCAGAAAGTTGCCCCACGACATGGACACCAGCGAATGAAAGAAGTTGATGCGCTCCAAAAAGGGTACGTTCAGCTTGCGTACGTTGAAACTGCCATCCTTATTGAGCGCACGCGCACTTCCCGCACTGGCTTTTGTACCAAGACCAAGGTCGCTGAAGGTCTGTTTGAAGCGTGATGCCATGAATGGTTTTGAAGGTGGGAAAATTACGTCATAAATGGCAATGCATGGGATTAGAACAATTAGATGAATCAAGGGACAAGCGGACTGTCAACTGTCTACTGTAAACCGTCAACTGTCAACTATCTACCCCGTTCAAAGCTTACTTC